>CAVDOI010000233.1:0-2011 GCA_963610485.1 Lachnospiraceae bacterium | reverse complement strand
GTCTGAGTCAATCAGATATAACCATGCAGTGTATAAATTCCTCCTCTCCCCAGAATGGCATCAAAATCTCACGATAAGATGAAGCCTGGCAGCAATCGAGAGTCTCTTTAAGAGTGACTGACATTCTATTCAAGATGAATCTGATACGAGCGGCTCTCTTCTGAAACGCTTGATAGACTTGAGTAACCCAAAGCATGCTGAACCTTCCTAAAGACCCACTTTGAAGCCGCAGTGTGCTCATTGCTCCACACTGTTGATGTAGAGACATCCGGGCAGAGGTCAATTCTGCTTTCCAGACACTACTGCTGTCAACAGAGGAATCTATATCCCGTAAAAACAACTTCTTCTCCGAAAACAATATCCGAAAACAATATCCGAAAACAATACATGGATTTCTTAATGTAAATAATTATTTGCTTAATTCTCAATTCGGGTTATAATTATTACCGTTATGGGAAGAGGTACTGTTACATTACTGCCATCTGTCGAACGCATTCTCTCCGTCCTCGGTGAAAACATCAAGCTTGCCAGGCTGAGGCGTAAGCTCACATCTGCTCTCGTTGCCGAGAGAGCCGGAATAACTCGTCAGACTCTGACGAAAGTCGAAAAGGGTGACCCCGGCGTCGCAATGGGAATCTATGTCTCCGTTCTTCATGCCCTCAATCTTGAAAAGGATTTGTTGAATGTTGCAAAGGATGACGAACTCGGACGCACACTGCAGGACCTCAATCTTATTACGAGGAAACGTGCCCCGAAGGAGGAGTGATGGGAAGAGAAATACTTGTTTATTCCGACTTTGTTTCTGATACTCCTGTTCTGATCGGGAATCTTTTCGTTGATATTCTCAGGGGAAAGGAAGTTTTTTCATTTGAGTATTCTTCCTTGTGGCTGCAGAAGTGGCAGAACATCTTTCTGGATCCCGATCTGCATCCTTTTTCCGGACGACAGTACCTGCCGTCAGGAAAGGAAATATTCGGTCTGTTTTCAGATATTTCCCCTGACAGATGGGGACGGGTATTAATGAAGAGAAGAGAGGCACTCCTTGCGAAGACGGAGAACCGGGCACCGCATCGACTCGGAATATCAGACTATCTGACAGGTGTAGACGATGCCTACCGTATGGGAGGAATACGGCTCAAGGAGAAGGAAAACGGTCCGTTTCTTTCGTCTTCATCTTCTCCGGTCCCCGTATGGTCAAATCTCAGAGAACTCGAGAATGCTTCTCTTCTTCTGGAGAGCAACGAGCCAGAGGAAACTGAAATCAAGGAATATCTCCGACTTCTTCTTGCCCCCGGTTCCTCACTCGGTGGCGCAAGACCCAAGGCAAGTGTTATATCTCCCGACTCATCCCTCTGGATAGCAAAATTCCCGTCCCGCAATGACGAATGGGACATCGGGGCATGGGAGATGGTTGTTCATGACCTTGCTTCTCTGTGCTCGCTGAAGACAGTCGATGCAAAATGTGAGAAGCTCTCTAAAAACGGAAGCACATTCCTCACAAAGCGTTTCGACAGGGACGGAAAGAAGCGTGTTCACTTCATGTCGGCACTTACTGCAACAGGCAAGACAGACGGTTCAGATTCAGCTTCAGGAAGCTCTTATCTGGAAATAGCCGAGGTCATAGAGAAATATGGCGCAAGCCCCAGAGAGGACCTGAAAGAGCTATGGATGAGGATTGTATTCAGCATTGCTGTGACGAATACGGATGACCATCTGCGCAATCACGGCTTTCTCCATACTAAAAGGGGGCTCACCCTATCTCCGCTCTACGACGTCAACCCGTCACCCGACGGCGTGGGACTCTCGCTCAATATAGACGAGAACAGCAACGAGCTCGATTTCACACTTGCCGTAGACAGCGCCAGATATTACGGCGTCAGAAAGGATGAGGCTACCCTACTCTGTAACCGGATCAGAAATACTGTGGCTCAGAGATGGAGAGGACTGGCAGTGAAATACGGTATTCCGCGTGAGGAAATCGAGATGATGTCACACTGTTTCACCTCCTAGG
>CAVDOI010000232.1:0-2020 GCA_963610485.1 Lachnospiraceae bacterium | reverse complement strand
TTGCAGGAACGAGGTTTAACTATGCGTTTAGGCCGCTTGAAGTCCTGAAGTCAGGAAAGTCTGACATCCCCGAAGCTGGAAATAAAGCTCAACGAGCCGGCCCTGCATCCCGGCGCAACCACGGCAGAAAGAATCGAATTCCTGTTCGAACTCTTCCACGGAAGACGCGACGCCTATGCAACAAGGTATCTGAAGAAGGAGGAGAACCGTATCGCCTACTCTCCGGTATGCATCAACAGATTCCAGAGCGGATGCATCCTTCTTCTTCCCAGAGAGGAGAGAAAAGACAAAAGCTGTCTTGACTGCAGTCTGAGGAACCTCTCTCCTCTCACATCCCAAACATATTATAGTAACAACATACAGAACAGAGACGAGCGCGGTATCAAAGCAGTCGGGATATATCCGATGCTTCCGGGGAACATGTGCCGCTTCATTGCGATAGACCTTGATGAAAAAACATGGAAGCACGACGCTCTCGAAATTGCAGATATCGCAAGAAGGGACGGCTTCCAGATGGCAATAGAACGTTCGTTCAGCGGGAACGGTGCACATCTCTGGCTGTTTTTCTCTGAAGAAGTTCCGGCAGCGAAAGCCAGGGAACTTGCTTTCTCATTCATTGACAAGGCATGTGAAAGATCGAAGAGCGTCAGCCTGAAATCGTACGACAGGATATTTCCGACGCAGGATACGATTGCCGCAGACGGGCTGGGCAACCTCATTCTCATGCCGATTGTGCGTTCTGCAGCCATGAGAGAAGAAAACCCGGGAACAGTTTTCGTCGATAATGATTTCGTCAAATATCCCGATCAGATCAGATTTCTTTCATCCGTCCCTCAATACACAAGGAGGGACGTCGAACTCTATCTTGTTTCTCCCCGGTCTTCCGCATCCTCATCCTTTACCCTCTCTCCGTTCTCCGATGAAGAGACAGACGTCCTCTGGAGAAACAGACTTCCTGCCGTGTCGGAAAAAGACCTCCTCGCAGATATTCTCCCCGTCTTTCTTTCAGCGGGATTGAGTATCCCGAAGAGCGCCATCAATGCCAGACTGCAGAACGGGCTCAAGAGACTGGCGTGTTTCACGAATCCGGAATATTTCATAACGAGAAACAGAAATAAGGGATACGTTCCCGAGAGTGTAAGCCTCTTCATTGAAACATTCATTGAATCGGAGGAGGTTCTGCAGCTTCCGAGAGGACTCAAATGCGCACTCGAAAAGTATCTCTCACTATCCGGAATCCCGTTCAGGATAACAGACAACAGAGCTTCGGATACCGGCCTTGATGCAGTCTTCAACGGGGAACTGAGGTCGGAGCAGACTGATGCGTTCAATGCGCTGATGTCTCATGAGACTGGAATCCTCCAGGCGGCGACTTCATTCGGAAAGACAGTGGTTGCAGCCAAACTCATAGCCTCAAGGGGGGAAAGGACGCTTATTCTGGTACAGAGCAGGAATCTCCTTGTCCAGTGGGAGGAGAAACTCCGGTCATTCCTCACAGTAAGGAATACACCGGTCAAAAGGGATGGCAGGCATTTCAACAGAACAGGTATCGGGATATATGGAGCTTCGACCGACTCACTCTCGTCATATGTCGACGTCGCAATGATCCAGACCGTTTCCATCCGTATGCCGGAATTCATCAGGGATTACGGAATGGTCATCGTCGACGAATGTCATCATCTTGCCGCCGATACCTTTGTCAAGGTAATGCATGCAGTACGGCCGAAGTATATCTACGGACTCTCGGCTACAGTCGAAAGGAAGGACAGACTTGAAAAGATAGAATATGCCCAGTGCGGCTCTGTCATTTACAGATACGACGCCGGCAGACTCGCTTATAAAAGAGGTATGACGCAGATATTCGTCCCGAGATTCACGTCTGTCACAAGCAGAGTTTCTTTCTCCGCCCGGTTCAGAAACGACGAATGCCAGAAAGATATCGCATTCGACGACGAGAGAAACGATCTTATAGCCCGCGATATATCGAAGCTGTACAGGAACGGAAGGCGGATAGTTGTAC
>CAVDOI010000231.1:0-2039 GCA_963610485.1 Lachnospiraceae bacterium | reverse complement strand
TGGTGGATATTCAGTCTATAGATGACAATACATGGCGCTTTACTGATGGAGATGTTTCCTTCTTCCTTTTATGTGGTACGGATAGGGCGGTTTTCATTGACGGGGGCTGGAGACACAACGACCTTCATTCGCTGGCGGGGCATCTGGTGGGAGAGCTCAATCTCAGCCTCCTCAATACTTCCTGTGTTGATGCACTGCTCGGGAGCAACGATGAGTTTTCCCGTTTTTATATGTGTCCGTCGGATAGTTTCATTTATCATAACATGCTTGATAAGGTCGGTATTATCAGACCTGTATTCGACGGCGACGTCATCGATCTTGGAGAGAGACAGCTAGAGATAATATCCTTTCCGGGCCTTACACCGGGCTCCGTTGCCGTACTTGATTACCTTTCGGGTGCAGTATTCGGGGGACTGTCCATCACGGACGGTCTTATCGACATGACAGCCGGTTATTCCGACATCCATGCATATCTGATGTCTCTGAGGAGGATGGATGATTACCGTGGTAAATACGATGTCATCTATCCTGTTACGGGAAGAGGGGAGGTGAGCCCAGCAATTCTTCATCGTCTCGAAAAGACTGCGCGCGCTGTCATACGCAGGGAGATAACAGGAGAGGAGAAGGACGGCAGAACCATCTATAGTGACGGCTTCGTGACTTTTGCTCTTCCTTCCGGAGGTGAAAATTGACAAGAGGTGAAAAGGCAAAAAACAACTTTCTCAAAGGTTACAACTGCACGCAGGCTGTTCTTCTTTCGTTCGACGATGTCATTGATCCGGAGAGGCTGCAGCTTTTAATGACTAGTACAAGCTGCTTCGGCGGCGGCATGGGAAGACTGAGGGAGGTGTGCGGCACCGTATCCGGAATGTTCATCGTACTTTCCTGCTTCTACGGCTACAGCGGCCCTGAGGAGAATGATAGGAAACCCGTTCTTTATTCACACATCCAGGAACTTGCAGAACGTTTTGAAGAGAAAACAGGATCGATTGTATGCCGGGAACTTCTGGGTCTCGACCACAAGAGAGATAACCCGGTGCCCGATGCCAGAGATCATGCTTACTATTTAAAGCGTCCGTGCCCCGAACTCTGTAAGCTTGCCACAGAGACTGTCGAGGATTTTCTTGCCCAGAAGGGTGTTATCATTAAGCAACAAGTATGATTGGCCTTTCATTTTTCCAGAAGTTCTTCCATTGTGGTGCAGAGTGCTCTTGAAAGCTTCAGGATAGTCTCTCCCGAGGCTTTGTTGATATCCTTCTGCCTCTGCTCATACTGCTGGATTGTACGGACGGGAACATCGGACAGATTTGAGAGCTGCTGCTGACTTATGCCTACATTCTGCCGTATTCTCTTGAGTTTTGTTTCCTTTATCCGTTCATTTCTGATTCTTTCCATTATCTCTACGAATTGAGACATATCCATCTCATGATATGGATAATAGAGGTTCCTGATTCCGCCGATCGGGATTGATTCATCTATTTCGTCAAAACTGAGGGATGTGTACCACTGATAGTATGCAAGACTCCATCCTGTCCAGTATTCCGGTGAACGGGCGGAGTCGCTCTCTTTTGTTTCTTCCGAATCAATTACGCCGTAACCGCTGTATGACAGTACATCGTTCACAAGCTCTTTTCCGGAGCGTCCGAGTATCACCTCAGTGTTTCCTTTTGAGAAAGACTGAGAAAGATGACATGCGAGAAACAGAGTCCAGATCCCGTCAATCAGGTAGGCGAGGGAGTTCACAGAGTAATCAAGGAAAGTTCCGAGATGACGCTGTGCCCAGAACAGTAAGCTTTTATCGTAAGCGCGGATCATCTCTCTTCATAAAATCCTTTCCAGCGGAAACACCGGAGCTTGCCCCGCGGAGGAGCTGGCTAATATATATCTATATTACGAGCATGCTCAACGAGCGTCAGTTTCCTGTACGATGCACCATCGGATACTCTTGTTCCGTCAGATTTACGAATGTCAAAGTACCCGCTAGTACGCCTGCCGTGTATATAACAGAGCTCTCCGTTATACATAACCTTATCGAAGAG
>CAVDOI010000230.1:0-2062 GCA_963610485.1 Lachnospiraceae bacterium | reverse complement strand
CAACAGGACATTCTTCGATGAACACCGGATAAAATATTCATCCTCTGTTATCGTTCCGGGATCGGGAATCAACTGCGACAAATTCCGTTATGCCGACTATCCGGAAGGGGATGTTACGCACTTCGTCTTCCTCGGGCGTCTCATAAAGGCAAAGGGCATTGGAGAGTATCTCGATGCAGCCTCACTTCTTTCTTCGCCCTCCGTCGTCTTTCATGCCGCGGGGCCTGTCGATGCCGAATTCAGGGGGCGGGTCGATGACCTCTCGAAGAGGGGGAAACTCATCTATGATGGGGTCCTCTCAGATACGAGGGGGTACCTTTCGTCTTCTTCCTGTCTTGTCCTTCCGACCTATCATCCGGAAGGACTGTCCAATGTGATTCTTGAAGCATGTGCCGTAGGACGCCCTGTCATATGTACTCCCCGCACAGGGTGCAGGGAGATAGTCTCGGACGGCGTCAACGGCTTATACTGCAGGGACAGGGATACTGAGAACCTTGTTGCCGTCATGGAGAAGTTCCTTTCTCTCAGCTTCGGTGAAAGGGCCGAGATGGGAAGGCGCGGACGTGAGATCGTCACTGCGAAGTTTGACAGAAGCATCGTCGTCAGGGCATATCTGGAGATTCTGAGGTCGTAATGGAAAAGAAGAAAATCAGGGTACTCAAAAGACTTCTCGGAAAGAATCTCATAGCTCTTTTCTACCGGTCTCTCTTCTTCCTCTCCGATGAGAGTTATATCAGGCTGATCTACAGACTGAGGATGGGAAAGAAGCTCAATCTCGATAATCCCGTATCATTCAATGAGAAGTTACAGTGGCTGAAGCTTCACGACAGGAAGAGCCTCTATACAAAGCTGGCCGACAAGCTTGCCGTGAGGAACTACGTCGAAGAGAAGATCGGGGAGGGCCATTCGCCTCTCGTTCTCGGCGTCTACTCCTCATTCGACGAAATAGATTTCGATAGGCTTCCCGCCGGCTTTGTTCTCAAGACCACCCACGACAGCGGAAGCTATGTCATATGCCCCGACAAAACCAGACTCGACATACGTGCGGCGAAGAGGAAGCTCTCACGTTCACTCAGGCGTAACTATTACCGGACGACAAGGGAATATCAGTACAGGGATATAAAGCCGAGAATCATCGCCGAGGAGTTCCTGGGGGAGAATCTTACAGATTACAAGTTCTTCTGTTTCAACGGGAAACCGAAGTTCATGTACATCGAAGAGGAGGCGGGAGAGAGCCGTGAGCAGGCCATTTTCGATATGGACTTCAACCGTGAGCCTTTTACGATGGAGGACAGGTATTCTACGGCAACCTTCACAAAGCCGGAGTTCTTTGACGAAATGCGCAGAACAGCCGCCGTCCTGTCTTCTGGTATTCCTTTCCTCCGTGTTGACATGTATTATGTCCGGGGAAGGATATATGTGGGGGAGCTCACCTTCTATCATTACGGCGGATTCATTCCGTTCAATCCTCCCGGATGGGATGATATAATCGGGGGATATCTCGATATAAATAGTGTAAAGATACCGGAGTAACCATGAAAAAGTTCTGTTTAACTATATTGATGATTGTTCTCGTCTTCTCGCTCTATGCCGAAAGCAGCATCTACGATGTAACATCATCATACGACAGCGGTATGCTCGAGAAACTCCTCTCGGGCGAAACACTCGAGTACTACTCAGTCTATGACGACGATGTAAAGGCGCTTGCGTTCGACGGCACAAAGGGAAAGACGAAAGCCGAGGAAGACGAGGGCCGGGAGAGAGTGCTCGTCAGCGGTATCTCGGCATTCGTTCCGTACCCCGAAAGCTGGGGTGGTATAGGCTATAGCGAAAAGAAACTTGAGATCATAAATACGCTCCTCTCCATCTCGACTATAAAGGGAATAACATATATTTCGTATTCTGCCGGCGAGAAACCGAAGACACTCTTTAGTGACGCATACACCCTCACGGCGGCGAAGAAGGGAAAGAAGGCCACAGACGCCTCCTTCATCTATGCTCCGGAATCCTACTCTTATGATATCGCGGCATACCTCAAGGACAACATCTTCGGCGGCAATAC
>CAVDOI010000229.1:0-2071 GCA_963610485.1 Lachnospiraceae bacterium | reverse complement strand
GAATGATCCTGACAGGAATGAAAACATGAAAAAAGATTACAGATTCCAGTATATCCCGTCTTACATCATCAGAAACTGGAAGGATGCGGACGGCAATATCCCGTACGTCACAAGAGGCAACAATGAAGTATTCGTTTCGCCTCTTGAAGATACATTCATCGAACCCCTGGATGTAGATGTCTCCCCGGAGAAAATGGAGGATGCCGACCCTGCGGCGAACACAAAGCTCGTCGACATCGTATCTGCTATCACTCACGGAGATTTCGCCTCTCTCGATAATGAAATATTCTGGTTCAGCGCATTGATGACTCATCTGTTTTATGTCAATCCGTTCGGCCGTCCGAGACTCCAGGACATCATGGAGTCTCATGCTGATGAGCTTATAGGAAACGCCCGGGAAGAAGATATATCCCGGATTCTCACTCAGCATTTCGCTGATAAGAGGACAACAGGAGATGTCCTCAGAATGAGGGAGATGGCGAGCACAGCCTTCGTATACGGATTCGACCTCGACTCTGTCGTTCTCGAAGCAGCGGAAACTGTCGACTTCGTCCTCGGTTCCAATCCCTCATTCTTCTTCAACCCGTCGGACAATGAAATCTTCAGAGAGGCCCAGCCCGAGATTGCACAGAACGGCATCGCAGCAATACTTACGCTCTCTCCACGCTATGCCCTCTGCCTCTACGACGGTTCGGCATACAAGTTGAGAAAGAGAGACGGCAGGGTGATTCTGAGTGAAGAGGACACACTGAAGTACAACAGGATTATGGCAATAAGCGGCATTTCATGCGTATTCTCTCCGACAGAGAAATACGGCGATGAATACTATGGTCATATCTACGACGACATCGGAGATATATTCTGGGAAGACGCGTGCCCCGAATTCCCGTTCTTCAGGATACTTGCCGACGTCTATTCCCGTGAATATCCCGAGAGGAATTATGCAGAGAGAATCTTTACATATGACGCATTCTGTTTCGGGGAAGACAGTGAAAGGACAGTGGATGATTATCAGGAACGCATAAGATATGCCCTCGAAATTGCGTCTGAAATAAAAGGTATGAAATAGACGCAGATTCCTTCCCGGACGTTCTACGCTGACATGATGATATATCAATCTAAAGAATCCGACAGAGAGGAAGAAGTTCCGGGATATCAAGCATTGACAACCGGCTTTTTATTACTTACCCTATAAATAGAAAGGCACCGCCAGTGGACGGTAACCTCGATTAAGTTGTTAAAATAACCGCTCAATTTTTGGTTTGGGGGCGGTTATTTATTTTTGCTCTGATACACAGCTATTACCAAGCCGATGATTGCAATTACAACCATCAGAATTTCATAATCTGACATAAGCATCACCTCCTTTCTTATTTTTTTTGAACAATTCAGGAGGAACCCTCCCGGACAAGCTTTTAAACATTTCCAAGAGGTCAACCGTCCACCGTTTCACGGCAGCGCCATTTGAAGACTACCATGCCATAGTTTTTATTCCTAGACATATGGTTGGAGTATTGGTGGAATAAAAATAAAGAATATCTTTTCTGATAAATATTTACCAATGGATAAAGAACGAACATTATTCCTTCCGTGATATTCTTTCAGTCATCAGAAGCAGTCAAGATAATAAGAGATAGACAGATGCAGGATTGTCCCTCATAATCATTGTGGAGGGATTGTTTATGAAAAATTTATTAAGATTTATTGTGCTGTCTGCTGTTATCGCAATGATTACCGTTTCTTGTGTCCCGTATGAAATCTTAAGAGGCGAGTACAGGGATGCTACTTTCTATAATAAGACACCCGGGCCCGTCGACATTGAATACCAGGTGATCGGAAGTACTTACAGTGCCCCGAATCGAATCAATGCCGGTTATAATGACAAGATAAAGGTTTACACGGTTGACGGCAAAGCCACTCTTGCTGCAGAGGGTCCTTATGTCAGTTATAAATGGAGTGGGGAAAGCATCAGCTATGACGGAACTTCTGTATTCTACGTTTCTCCGAACAGGGGGTTCATCAGAATCATCAACAATACAGGTATTGATATAATGGATGTATCTCTCGGAAC
>CAVDOI010000228.1:0-2071 GCA_963610485.1 Lachnospiraceae bacterium | reverse complement strand
AGGATGCGACAACACTGTAGCCGTCACCAGTTTCGATTCTTGTGAACACGGCACTTCCTGTGGATGTGACGGTAGTGCTTGTCAGAAGCACTCCGTTTTTATATATCGATATGACTATTCCCTCGGGATTGGAGGTATCGACCAGAGCAGCCGTTACCTTCACACTCCCGTAGATGCTCTTCATCCCGGTATCAAGAGAGGATGGAGTTCCAGCCTCCACAATAACTTCAGCCGTTGAGGTCAGGAAGCCGTCCTTCTCGAATGTGAGGTTGTACTTCCCGTTATAGACACCTTCTATTCTGTATGTACCTGTGGAATCCGTCTTTGTCTCATAGCTTCTGGTGCCGTCAGATGAGGATGCCGTAACCTTTACTGAAGAACCCGCTGTAAGGTCATTCATCGTGACCTTTCCCGTGATACTGCTGCAGAGGTTGACGAGCCCTCCCATCGGAAGGACGTATGACTCGCCTTCCGTAACTGTGACTGTCTTGTCGAGTGTAACGTAGCCGTCGGCCTTTGCACGGAGTGTGTAGCTGTCGGGGGCTATGGATGCAAATGAGAACTTTCCGTCTGCAGTTGTCGTCACCGCTGTTCTCACTGTTGTTCCCGCCGAGTTGATAAGAAGAACATTGATACCGCTGGCATCTGTCCTGTCTGAATAAGTGACGCTCCCCGTGAGAGTACTTGTTCCTGCGATGAGCTTTACATTGGGAATTGTAAGTTCGGGATTTGCCGTCAGATCCGAGGAATATATGATTGCTTCCTTCGTTACCGTATTGTAGCCGTCCATGCTGAACACTATCGTGTATGTCCCCTGGACTATATCGCCGATGGTGTAGCTTCCGTCTGAAGCCGTTTTCGTTGCATATGACGTATTCTCGAGGTAGACGTCGATTCCTTCGGGCGTACTGCCGTCGCCGAGTTCGACTGTCCCGCTTACCGTTCCGTTGGGAGTGAGGATGACCTCGCCGACATTCTTTGCTTTGCCCGCTGCCGGAACGACACCCGTTCTCACAGCACCGTATGTTCCTTCCGAAGCAGTGAGATCTCTTGTTCTCTTTATATTCACGTCAGAGAGACGGCTTGATGTGAAATAGATTGTGTATGTCCTTCCTCCGTCCAGTGCAGAAACAGCAAAATCACCGTCAGCGGCGGGTTTGCTGTTCCATACAGTCTCGTTTGTCGATTCATCCACGACCTTGACATATGTATTCCCGACAGAATAGTAGTCACCGTTTGCAATGATGGTACCTATGATTGTCGGAGTATCATAGTTTACTGCAAGATTCTCGATGAGAAGCTGCCATTTACCGTTTGAATAGATATAGGCATTGCCGTCTGTAGAGTTGTAGTAGGTCCAGAGTTCTTCGGTGTTATCAGGATGGGAGGAGTAAGTCCCCTTCCACTGAATGGACTTCCCGTCCATTCCGGTGTCGCCCTTTGCCCCCTTTGATGCAAGTACAGTCCACCCCGATCCGTCATAGATATACGAGCAACCGTCAGCTGTGTTGTAGTATGCATCGTAGAGCGACGGATTAGAGGGGGCCTCTGTAAAAGAACCTTTCCATGTTATGGAGGTTCCGCTTCTCGCAAGTACTGTCCAGCTTCCGCTCGCATAGATGTATGAGGAACCGTTGGTCGTATTGTAATAGGCCCAGTATTCCTTCGGATTCCGGAGTTCATCGGAAGATGGATAACTTCCCTTCCAGATTATGGATTTTCCGTTCAGTCCGGGCTCTCCTGCTTCTCCCTTGAGCGCCATCAGCGTCCACTGAGAGCCGTCATAGATATATGTACAGCCGTCTGTGGTATTGAAGTAGACATCGTACTTCTCCGGATTCTCCGGCGCCTCGTCTGAGCTTCCCCTCCACGATATCGTACCCCTGTCGCTTGTTACAGGAGTAGGTGTCTCGTTGTTACACGATATGAAACAGAAAATTAAAAGAACAGATACGACTAAAAGGACAAATCTTGATTTCATGATTTCCACGCTTCCTTTCATGAGGGATCCCCTGACCTGACTTCAGGACTTCAAGCGGCCTAAACGCATAGTTAAACCTCGTTCCTGCAA
>CAVDOI010000227.1:0-2095 GCA_963610485.1 Lachnospiraceae bacterium | reverse complement strand
CATGCATAGACTGCTGTCATCTGCATGGCACTGCGTTCATTGACGCTTTTCCCCGAGGTAGAACCTCCAAAGAGAAAGTTATAACTCGAGCCCGCAGTTCTGTTCTGGGGCTTATCGCGTGATTTGAAAATATTGAATATGCTCAATTTATGCTCCTATCAAGGCTTATAAAAAAACTCTTGTCAGTCATGGAAAATTTGTATAAGATTTAAGTACATACAATATGTACACACATTAAATAAGGAGGTGCCATTATGCTTGCTACACGTGTTTTTCAGAATGGCAACAGTCAGGCTATCAGAATCCCTCAGGAACTAAGGACAGATAAGAAAGATTACCTCATCAGTAAAATCGGTGATGTTTACGTAGTCTATCCAAAAGACGATCCTTGGGCTGCGTCAAGAAAAATAATCGGGACCTTCCCCGAAGACTTTATGAGTGACCGCAATCAGCCTCCATATAACGATGTAAGAGAGGAGTTCTGATGTATCTTATTGATACCAACATCTTCGTCTATTACATGAAGAATACCTATCCAGATATGTCGGCAAAGATTCTCTCAATGAATCCGGCAGAGCTCTTCATATCGTCCATTTCACTCTGTGAACTTGAATACGGTGCAGAAAAAAGCAACTGGGGAGAAAGGACAAGAAACAATCTTTATACACTTCTTGCTCCTTTTAACTTTCTGAACTTTTCCTCCCAGGATGCAATTGTCAGCGGAAGAATCCGAGGCATGCTCGAAAAGAAGGGAACTCCCATCGGCACTTATGATACACTCATTGCCGGACAGGCGCTCTCTCGTGGATTAATTCTCGTCACACACAATACTAAAGAATTCAACCGCATCCCTAACCTTGTCGTTGAAGATTGGGTTCTGTGATTTTCAGATAAGTAAAATCCCTCTCTGATCATAAACACTCTCGCTCGTATCGTTACCACATCGTATAGCCCTATCAAGTGCCATGATGGTAGCAACAGCTCCATCTATCTTCTCCGTTGACTTCTCCTTATCGGGTTTGATATTTCCTGCAGGGTCCCTGCGGATGAAGATGTTATCCATCATCCACGAGAGTACCGGATGTCCACCGTGTGCCAGTCTCTTCTCAAGTGTGAGTTTCATCAGCTCTTTTGTCGGTGGTGACATATCTTTGAAACCCTGACCGAACGGAACGACCGTAAAACCCATACCCTCGAGGTTCTGAACCATCTGCACGGCTCCCCATCTGTCAAAGGCTATCTCGCGGATATTATACTTCTCTCCAAGCTTTTCTATGAACTTCTCGATATAGCCGTAGTGGACTACGTTTCCCTCTGTTGTCTCGAGGTATCCTTGTCTCTGCCATATATCATAAGGGACATGGTCTCTGTTGACTCTGAGAACAAGATTATCCTCTGGTATCCAGAAGAACGGCATGATGTAATATTTATCGTCCTCATCATCCACTGGAGGAAACACAAGCACAAATGCTGTGATATCAGTGGTGCTCGATAAGTCCAATCCTCCATAGCATACTCTTCCCTCGAGCTCCTCCGGATTCACATCAAACGAGCACGCATTCCATTTCTCCATAGGCATCCACCTTACAGCCTGCTTCACCCATTGGTTAAGTCGGAGCTGCCTGAAGGCATTCTCCTCTCCTGGGTTCTGACGAGCCGACTCAAAGGCCGCTCTCACCTTCTCCATGGTTATAGTCTCACCCAGGGAAGGATTCGCTTTCTTCCATACCTTTGGATCCGTCCAGTCGTCGTTTTCGTCAGCTCCATATATGACAGGATAGAAAGTCTTATCGACCTTCCTGCCTTCAAGGATATCCTTTGCCTTCTGATGTGTCTCATAGCAGATAGAGTGTGTATCTGTTCCTGCTGTCGTGATGAGGAAGTACAGAGGTTGTGTTCGAGCGTCTCCACTACCCTTCGTCATAACATCAAAGAGCTTTCTGTTGGGTTGTGTATGAAGTTCGTCAAAGACAACGCCATGTATGTTGAAGCCGTGCTTACTGTACGCTTCTGCAGAGAGTACTTGATAAAATGAGTTCGTCGGAAGAAAGATGAGTCTCTTAGTGGACGCAAGTATCTTCACTCTCCTATTGAG
>CAVDOI010000226.1:0-2123 GCA_963610485.1 Lachnospiraceae bacterium | reverse complement strand
TGGGTACAGACTTCCGCTTCCGAGGCTCTTCTTGAATATATAAGCAAAGGTTACAACGGGCTGGGCAGGACGATAGCCGAACTTGTCGGCGGCATCGAAGTGAAGGTTGACACCGTAGGCTTTGCCAACGACCTCACCACATTCAGGGGAAAAGATGACGTCCTGACTCTTCTTATTCACCTCGGTTATCTTGCATATGATTCGAAGACTGAGACTGTCCATATTCCGAACGAGGAGATCAAGAGGGAGTTCCAGAGAGCCATACACACAGTGAAGCTCGAGGAGAGTGTCAGGAGGCTTGAGGAGAGTGAGAAGCTTTTCCAGAATACCCTTGAAATGAATGAAGAGGCTGTGGCTCTACAGATAGAGAAGGTGCATATGGAAGAGACTGTCGCCATCCACTACAACAGCGAACAGAGTCTCCGGAGCGTCATAAAGCTTGCGTACTACACATACCGCGATCACTATCTCCAGTTCGAAGAGCTTCCTGCCGGGACGGGCTATGCAGATGTTGTATATATTCCTCTTCCGGATTCTGACTGGCCGACTCTCGTCGTCGAGCTCAAATGGAAAAGAAGTGCAAAAGGTGCCATCGACCAGATACTCGAGAATAATTACCCGGCGTGCCTCAAAAACTACAAGGGAGAGATTCTTCTTGTCGGCATAAACTACGACAGGGACGCCCCTGCAGGCAATAAGAAGCATACTTCGAGAATTGTCGGCTACAACTTCAGATAAAAGGCTGTTTCTTTTGACTTGACGCCATCAACAAAAGGGGGAGAGGCCGCCGGAGCCCGTCCCCATTCCCGGCAAAAGATGCCGTCATGCAGGCGGCAGAATACAGTACATCGTACCTCTCTCGAAGTTGAAGAAGATGACAGACCGCTCGAAGAAGGAGATCTACCTCTCATGTAACGGCATCCTCTCACGCCTCCCCCATAAAGGCAAAGCTCCTCGACAGGGAATACTCCCTCGTCGACAGAAACGAGTCGACATAAGAAAGAAGATATCGTCCTACCTTGCCGCCTACGAGAGAAGCGTAGAGGACAAGTGACACTGTCGTCCGACAATCTCGCCCCCTTGAAAGACATTATCTGAGAAATCATGAACTTTGACTTTCGTCCTGTCATCCATTATTCTTTTCATGTGGCAGAGGAAAGAATAGTTTTCATACCTCATAAACTTCAAGCGGAGGCAGATTATGGGTACTTACATCAATCCCGGCAACAATGGTTTTGCTTTGGTTAATGCCGGCGAGTATGTCGATAAAACGTTGTTGATTGATTTGGTTAATGATTCAATCGGAACCAGTCATTGTTTAACCTGCGTCAGTCGTCCCCGAAGGTTCGGAAAATCGTTTGCAGTAAGGATGCTCTCTGCCTACTATGACCTGTCCTGCGACTCGCACTCTCTTTTTGACGACAAGAAAATAGCATCAACGGATTGCTATGAGAAGTATTTGAACAAATTCAACGTCATCACCCTTGAAATGACATATTTCGTCTCGGTGACACTGCAGAAAGGTCTTCCTTTGAAGGAACTGCCGAATGTGGTTGAAGAGAAAATCCTCCGTGATTTGAAGAATACGGGTTATACCGTTTCAGAGGATGACAGTCTCATTGACAGTCTGACACGAATAGTTGAAGCCCCGGATGGCAGACCTTTTGTATTTATCATCGACGAGTGGGATGCCCCTGTCAGGGAAGGAAAGGATGACAAAGAAGCCCAGAAGGCATACCTCAATCTTCTTCGGTCATGGTTCAAGAATTATTCTTTTACCCCGAAGGTTGTGGCTGCAGCATATATGACGGGAATCCTCCCGATTAAAACCGACGGTTCGCAGTCCCCGCTTTCCGACTTTGATGAATACACGATGTTGAATCCAGAGGATTATGCGCCGTTCGTCGGATTTTCAGAAGAGGAAGTAGAGAAGCTTTGCAAAGAAAAGAGCGTTGACTTCAACACTATGAAGCGCTGGTACAACGGGTATTCCTTCCCGAATGTCGGTGCTGTCTACAATCCCAACTCAGTCATGAAGGCAGTCAGAAGCAAGTCTTTCCGCTCATACTGGGTACAGACTTCCGCTTCCGAGGCTCTTCTTGAATATATAAGCAAAGGTTACA
>CAVDOI010000225.1:0-2144 GCA_963610485.1 Lachnospiraceae bacterium | reverse complement strand
TGATATGTCCTGGAACTATATCATCAAACCGTCAAGTTAATTTTTGACAGTTCCATAATTGCCGATTTCAGAACTAACTCATCTCCTTACTTGTATATAACACCAGATTATCGTCTGGTAGTTTTCTACTGCCTTCATTCATACGACAGATACTCTTTGTATGACAAGAAGCAGCTTACTCACAATATTTTTTGACTTTCTGTGTTTGTGTCCACTGTTCTGGACACTTTCCGGTCATAATCAATGTATGGAAGAGCACAGAGATGCGCTACAAGCCTTTCCGGTACTCTTCCGGGGAAACTTTGTTCTGGAGGAAAGCGATGGGATTTATGGATTTTTTTCTTAACGGCGGTCTTATGGGCGCTGCCAGAGGTTTTGACCACGAGGAAGAGGGACGTCCGTACGGCTTTGAAGAGTTCAGCGAGGATGTTCCGAGAGCAATCGATACAATCAATACCGCACGCGGGGCTCTCGACTCTCTGACGAACGGAATATCATATCTGATTGATGATAAGGAGTGATAAAATGAAGGACGAAAACAAGGAAATCGGAAAAGCAGGAGCAATGACGGCGGCCGGTGCGGGAGCCGGGGCACTCATCGGAGGAATACCGGGACTTATCGTCGGTGCAGTCATCGGACTGGGATCGAGTATCGTAAGTTCGATGAAGGACAAATAAGCTACGTCTGAGGAGAAATCACGAGGGGAGTGAATCTGTTATCTCCCCTCATTTTCATGCCTGTCATCTGCAGACTTCGTTCTCATTACAGTTCAGCAGAGGACGTGACTGTTTTACCGGACCACGTTGATTATGGAGACTCAGGGACTCGTATGGGGGGCGGTCAACATGGACTTGCAACAATGGTATCTTATCAGGCTTAAGTAATCGGAGACGCTGCCGTCTTGATGATCCGGGATATCATAAGAAGAAACAGAGAAGGCTGCTTCCGTTCCTGATATCCATGTATCAGGCCGATCCGCAATTCGGATTCAGTTCCTTCCGTAGATCTCCTCGAATGTGTACCGCACAGACTCCCTGATCTTCTCTCTGAACCATTCCGGTTCGATGACCTCCGCCTGCGGTCCGAGGGAGAGGACCCACCGCCATAGCCAGTAGAGGCCGCTGGTTGTGACTGTGAAGAGGTGCATCCCGCCGCCGAGACTCTCTATCTTCACGCTGTCCGGCCAGGTCTTCTCCATCTCGAACTTCCCCTGGTTGTCCCTGAGCTTTATGACAGCCGTAAAAGGTTCGTCGATTCTTATTATCCCGAAAGGATCCCTCAGGGCCTTCTTTATATCGAGACGGGGAGCGGGCATCTGGTTCTTCTCTCCCTTCTTCGACACCAGCCTCGGCGTTATCGATACGATACGCGGTATCGATATGTTGAAGACGCTTCCGTCATCCTTCATCACATAGGCGTAGAGACCTCCGGAGAATGCATAGCATTTGAGTACATAGACGTCGTATTCCCTGTCCGTGTACACGATATGGACGGGAGTCCTGTTCTTCTGCGCCCTCAGCAGTGTCAGAAGAAAACGGGTGCTCTCAAGGGAGAAGAATCCCCTGTAGTCACATGGTTCGACGTCGAGATCCCCCACGAGGCTTTTGAGCCTCTTTATGAAGTCGTCCCCGCTTGCCGATATCAGAGGGGAAGTCGAGCCGACGCTCTCGAGCATGAATGACAAGAGAAGTCTGTCATCCTCGCTGACGACCTCTCTGATGAACCTCTTCTTGAAGCGTACCCACTCTTCCTTCTCTATCCTGTAGACGACTTCACGTCCCCGTTTCCCGGTATCCTTGAATACACTGAGCCCGAAGTGCTTGAAGAGATTCTCGAAGTCCAGATAGATTGACGAGCGGGCGCTGTATTCAAGCCTCTCCCTTATCTCGGGCACAGTCGCCCCTTCGTCCCTTGAAAGCAGGGACGCCAGTTCCAGCAGTTCGGCAAAGTTCTTCATAGCTGTTCCTCTCCATTACCATCTTACCCTCAATATGAACAGAAAGCGAGACACTTTTAGCCGTTTTCTATCAAGCCGATCTCCTCTTAGTAATATGGAAGGAGCTTTCTTTGTATGGAAACATTTCGGAACACAACTTTTCTAAAAGTTAGGTACTAAAAGTCTCAGAATTGCTAAATCTGTGGC
>CAVDOI010000224.1:0-2151 GCA_963610485.1 Lachnospiraceae bacterium | reverse complement strand
GATTCGGTCTCCTCTTAATCGTGGTTTACCTTCCCATTTAACGTGTTGTCAACACGAATATTAGGAAGCATGGTTTTTCGTTTTCCGAGATTCTTGAAGTTTATGATGATCCATTCATGCTCACGATGTATGATAGCGTACATTCTTCTCCTGAAGAGGAAAAAGATATTTCTGTGCAGGCAGTATACGCGGCGTCGTATTGACAGCCACCTGCCATACTGAAAGGGATGGACGAATCAGGTTGATTTCTGCCAGAAAGGCAGAAAGGAAACTGGAGGTTTTATGCAATGAGTGGCTCAAAAAAAGTATCGGATAAAAGACTTGAGGAAATAGGAAAGAGGGATATCGTCTTCGATGAAGATATACCGGAGTTCTCAGAGGAACAGCTGAAAGAGTTCAGACCTGTCAATCCACAGTATTTCAATATAACCCCGAAGAAAAAGACGATATGCATCAAAATCGATGCCGATGTACTGGACGCCATCAAGAAGGACGGCCCGGGCTATCAGACAAGGATAAACAATATATTGAGAAAAGCAGTCTTCACAACCTGACACTTCGACAACGACTTTTCTCTATAACTCTTAACTCAAAACAAGATGGAACCAGTTCATATCACTTACGTCAGATGTGGAATCGGGGCAGCAAAAATGGACTCCGGAGAGTCCACCTTATTCTTCACTCAAGATTAATAAGCCTTCGAAGAACGAGCCTTCTTGTTCTTGAGCATCTGCTTGCGCGCCATTGCCTTGTCCTTGCGGTGCTGGATAGCGGACGGCTTCTCGAAGTATCTGCGCATCTTGTAATCCCTGATGACGCCTTCCTTCTCCACCATTCTCTTGAAACGCTTGATCGCTTTCTCGAGTGGTTCAGTTTCTTCAACTTTAACGAATGCCATAAAATCTCACCTCCTCTGCCCGAAGGCTCAAGAATCCTGTGTACTATAACAAAAACGAAGGCGCTTTGTCACTACCCCCGCTCTTCGTTTTTTTGCAATAAGATATCTTCTACCTTCCGGGGAAATAAACTATCCTCAAGCTATGTTGAAAATAGGTTTCAGAGCACATGACTTCGGTCAGTTTTCATCGGTAGAGGAATTCGGAAGCACGATTGAATCGTACTACCCCGAGTCGATTATTCAGCTTGCACTCAACAAGGTCGTCCCTTCGGCGAGGAAGTGGAATGAATGGGATGAGGAGTACATATCATCGGTGAGGGAGACGCTCTCCTCCCACGGTGTCTCCGTCGCAGTCGTCGGCTGCTATATAAACCCCATACACCCCGATGAAGAGAAGAGAAAGAGCGAGGTACAGCGCTTCATCAAGGGCCTCGAACTCAACAGGGCATTCGGATGCCGTGTCGTCGCCACAGAGACGGGGACCGTCAACACAAAGGGCGGCTACTCTCTCCGCACAAGCGACCCCGGGAACCTCGAAATCTTCTACGCATCCCTCTCGGAAATGGTGGAAGCAGCAGAGAAGTATGACGGATGGTGCACAATCGAAGCCGTCAATCACACACATACGATGACGAGCATCGAAAGAATGGCCGCAATGATCGAGAAGTTCCCCTCATCCCACCTCAAGGTTCTCTTCGACCCTGTGAACCTCGTCCCGTACACGGGAATAAAGGAGAAGGACGGAAGCGAGAGGGAATACCCTTCGAGAGAAGCACAGAGGGCATTCTACACCCCCGTCCTCGATCTCTACGGCGAAAGGCTCGTCGCAATCCACTGCAAGGATTACAGACTCAGCGAGGAAGGAACGAAGATCGGAAACCTCCCCTCCCTCACAGGCGTCTTTGACTGGCAGGGCTTCATGAGTGAGATAAAGAAGCATCACATGGAGAATGTTCCCTGGTCTCTCGAGAACATGAATCCCCTGACTCTGAAGGATACAGTGGCAAAACTCCAGGCTATGTGGGAAAAAGCGTAAGACGCACCCTCAATCAGAAAGCTCCCGATTATCAGACCGGGAGCTTTTCTTCACACGCCGACTATGCGTGCTGCCTTGAGTACGGCCGTCTGGGTCTTTGCGTCCCCGACTTCGCCCCTCATGACCATGTCGACGAACTCCTCGAGGGGAATCTCGACGACATTGAGAAACTCGTCCTCGTCGAGGTGCCTCTCACCTCTTCTGAGACCCCTGGCAA
>CAVDOI010000223.1:0-2173 GCA_963610485.1 Lachnospiraceae bacterium | reverse complement strand
TCTATACCCCTTGTCGGCTCGTCAAAGATTACTACCCTGCTGTTCCCGGCGAGCCACTTGCCTACGACAACCTTCTGCTGGTTCCCGCCTGAGAGCGCCTCTGCATTAACTTCAATGTGTGGAAGCTTGATGTTCATATTCTTTACAGCTGTATGACTCATCTCAAACTCTTCTTTTGAATCGATGACCCTGTTCTTTTTCGTAATACCATCAAGATTCGGAAGTGATATGTTCTCTCTCACGGGGAGTTTGATGCAGAGCCCGTCCTTTTTTCTGTCCTCCGGAGCCAGAACAAGACCGTTTTTGATTGCATCTTTCGGGTTATTGATTTTCACCAGTTCACCTTCTATGTAGATTTCTCCACTCTCCTTGGGATCTGCTCCGAATATGGCTCTTGTAGTCTCGGTCCGTCCTGCCCCCATAAGACCTGCAATACCTACTATCTCTCCCTTCCGGACTTTAAACGATACGTCTCTTACAAGACGCCCGGCATTGAGATTCCTGACTTCGAGAACGACATCTCCTATCTCAGTTTCGATTCGTGGAAACTTCTCTTTAATCTCACGACCGACCATATTTGCGATGATATCATCCATGGTAAAATCGGAGAAAAGACCGGAGGTGATGAAGCGCCCGTCCCTCATGATTGTCACTCTGTCTGCTATATGAGAAAGCTCTTCAAGGCGGTGTGATATATAAACAATGCCACAGCCCGAGTCTTTGAGTTGTCTGATAATCGTAAAAAGTTCATCTATTTCGCGTGCGGTGAGAGCAGATGTCGGCTCATCCATTATGAGAACCTTTGCGTTGATTGAGAGAGCTTTTGCAATCTCGACCATCTGCTGCTTTGAAACCTGCAGTTCTCCGGTTATGGTTTCGGGGTCAAGGTCTACGCCCAGGCGCAGGAGAAGCTCTTTTGCGTCTCTATACATCTTCTTGAAATCGATGATTCCGTGTCTCAACGGCTCACGACCAAGAAACATATTCTCCGCAACCGTCAGATGCCGGCACATATTCAGTTCCTGATGAATTATGGCAATTCCAAGGTCTGATGCTGTTTTCTGGGTCATCACAGGAATATCTTTCCCTTCAACTGTGATTATTCCTTCATCTCTGGTGTAGACTCCGCTGAGTATTTTCATGAGAGTGGATTTACCTGCTCCATTCTCCCCCAGGAGGGCCATTACCTCCCCTCTTTTGAGATTGAAGGATACGTCGTCCAGAGCCTTGACTCCGGGGAAGCTCTTTGAAATGTGCTCCATTTTTACGATGTACTCTTCCACTTATAATTCTCCTTCCCGTTATTTCCCGATAAGACTGTCGAGTCTTGTGATACATTCGGCAAAGGCGCGTCCTGTATGATATATACCCTTCCATGGGTTTCCGATATTGCTGACAAGGGGATTGCCGTATTTATCGAGAAGCTGTCTCGACTCACCGACTTCGTAATTCATGAAATGTTTCTTGATGAATTTCCACAATTGAGCATATGTCTCGAGATATTTCCTGTCACCTGTCAGGACGTAACCATTCAAAAATCCCGTTAATGACTCAAAGTTCTGCCACCATTCCTTATCAAGAACGAGGGCATCTCCGGTTCCAACTCCATCACGGAATACTCCGCCATTCTCATAATCCCATCCGTGAAGGAGTGCGTGGTCGAGGAATCTTACAAGAAGTTCATCCTCTTCTTTACTTCTCTCTCCAAGAACACGCAGTGCCAAATCTCCCAGCCAGCTGAGTTCAACGTTATGGCCGTAGCTTGTAGTATCTGTTGGAACGGCAATTGTTTCATTAGCCTCACGCTCTGCATTCCATGTTCTCTTGATATTGATTGCAGGAATCTTGTTGAAGGCCAGATCGAACTGATTATAGCCGTAACCGTATTCCTCATTTACCATGTGTTCCTTTATTATGAGCCACACCTCTTCGAGTTTACGTTTATGGATTTCCTTTCCTGTTGCCTGATAGAGAGTTGTAAATGCTTCCAGAAGATGCATGTGGATATCGAGGCTCTTGCGGTCGCCGGCATACGCTCCTGCAGGGGAAAGCGTCCAATCCCTCTCTATATTCTCATAGTAGCCACCGCGGAATGTATCTGTTGCATATTTTTCCAGAAGATCAAAAGCCTTCTCTGCACACTCAAGAGCACTCTCATCCCTATAGGTAAGAT
>CAVDOI010000222.1:0-2202 GCA_963610485.1 Lachnospiraceae bacterium | reverse complement strand
CTCGTGAGAGGCACACTGTGGTACTGTGTGGCGAAAAGGCCGAAAGAAAGCATGAATGCCAGAATTATTAAACAGAATTTTTTCATTTATCCCTCTCGATTAATATCTATTTAAATATCCTCCGGCGGTCTTGTCCTGGCCGGGGAATCAGCAGAAATGTACCAGCCACAGTGATGAAAAGACACCCCCGAGACAAGTATTTTCCTCCCAACATAGTACATGTCAAATCGGAGAAAAGGAATACCGGATTGAAGAAGACAATGTCTTTTTCTCAGGCAGAAAGCTCTGTCATTCCTTACAAACCGACCATTTCTCCGGAAAATCAGCTTCTCCCCCTACCCGGATCAATCCCGGGCGACACCTTTTATCATCCAGTAAATCTTCCGGAGAGATTTATGGAGAATGATGTACCTCCAGATTTTCTGTCTCATAGTGCACACATCAAGATGCTCCCTGCTCCTGACTATGCTGCAGAGTTCTCTGAAATCTTCATTTTCTGTATTACCGTGAGAGACGTAATTGACGGCAGCATCAACAGCCCATGAATAGATGAAACCCCTGATCCTGTTCTGGAGAGCAGGGTCGTTTTCTTTGTCCGAGATGTCCTTGAGTGCATGCATTCCTGCTTTTTTGTTGTCGTTGACGAGGTAGGATGCAGTTGCAGAGTCTGAGCGGGATTCATCGTAGTGGTAGAGTGGAGCATCATACCAGCAGACCTTTTCTGCGGAGGAAAAGAGATGATAGAAGAAGATGAGATCCTCATAGCACCGGATGTTTTCATCAAAGACTGCACTCTTCAGCAGACTGCGCTTGATAAGTCTTGTGGGAGTGAATCCCTCCATTCCGCTCCGGGGATCGAACATCGTCATCAGAGCTTCCTTTGACGAGAGGACCTCTCTGTGCTTTCCGCTGCTTCTTCCGCAGACACTGCAGACCGCAATATCGCTTCCGGTATCAAGAGCCTCCTTGTATAGAATGGAAAACATATCGCTCTCTATCCAGTCATCGCTGTCGACAAAGCCGACATATTCCCCTGCAGCCACATCAAGGCCGGCGTTTCTTGCCGCACTCACGCCTCTGTTTTCCTGATGGATTACCCTGAACCTGCTGTCTTTTGATGCGTACCTTTCCAAGACCGCGCCGCTGTTGTCAGAGGAGCCGTCGTCAATGACGATGCATTCCCAGTCTGTGAGAGTCTGGCCTTTTATGGAATCAAGGCATCTCTCGAGATAATCCTCACAGTTGTAGACGGGGACGATTATAGATACCTTCATCTCCGCCTCCTCATCTTTTTGTAGAACTTCAGAATCGAGAGATAGAAACGGGGGAAAGCCGCCGCAAAACGTGCTCTCACCTTTCCTGAGGTCGAAAGATATCTGTCGGAAGCGATGTATTTCCTGTTCTTTCTTATCCTTTGAAGAAGGTCATCGATATGACAGGATTCTATCCCGCCATGTCCGGCCGTACTCTCCAGAAACCTCAGGCTTTCGGAGAGTTCCCTCTCCCTTAAAACTGAAAGGCCTGCCGGAATACCTACACAAGCATTTTTAAGGTAGTCATATATACGGAATCCCTTTATATGGTCATTGTTGATTGAACGATGAGACTCCGATTCATCTCTTTCTGTATAGAAGAGGAGAGAATCGGGAATAATCGTCACTCTGTCAGCCCTGACGAATGCATGTGCATTGAATTCGAAATCTTCGGCAAACTTCAGATCTTCCGGGAATCTGACACCATCTATCACATCTCTTCTGTAGAGTTTGTCCCACACGGCATTCGTTAGATCAAAATCCATAAGGGCCGTAACAATCTCCTCTCTTCCCTGGAATGTCTTCACTTCAGCCGTTCTGCGGGAGGCCTTGTCGTATGAGCACTGGACGATGGATGCACTGTCCTCACGGGCGTATCGGAGGAGAGTCGAGAACATCTCCGGAGATGTGTAGTCGTCACTGTCGATGAATCCTATGTAGTCACCTTCTGCCATATCGAGTGCGATGTTCCTCGCTCTCGATACTCCTCCGTTCTCCCCATGTACCACCTTTATCTTCGGAGAACGCAGAGCATAATCGTCGAGAATTGCCGGGGATGAATCTTCCGAACCGTCGTCTATGCAGATGATTTCGATATCCTGAATGGTCTGATTCAGAAGACTCTCGAGGCACCTTGGAAGATACTCCTCGACATTATATACGGGTACTA
>CAVDOI010000221.1:783-2215 GCA_963610485.1 Lachnospiraceae bacterium | reverse complement strand
CTCGATATGCTTGCCGTTATAGATGACTTCGCCGTCAGATGGACGGTAGATTCTGAGGACAGATTTTCCGACTGTTGTCTTTCCGCATCCGGATTCTCCTACAAGGCCGAAAGTTTTACCTTTTTCTATTGAGAAAGTGACATTGTCAACGGCTTTAACATAGCCGACCGTTTTATTGAAGAAACCCTTCTTTACAGGAAAATGCATCTTCAAGTTGTTGACCTCAAGAATCAGATCTTTTTTTCCATCAGCCATTGTTTTTCTCCTCTTCTACCTTCCAGCATCTGCAGAAGTGCTCGTTTTCTCCAACCTTGACAAGGTTCGGCATGCCTTTCTTGCATTCTTCGCATGCCTGCGGACATCTTGGGAAGAAAGAACAATAGCCAGGGAGTTCGCTGAGTCTCGGCGGCTGCCCCTTTATTGCGACAAGCCTTTCATCTTCTTTGGCATCAAGTTTCGGAACGGAGTTCAACAACCCCATTGTATACGGGTGTTTCGGGTGCATGAGGATATCTTCCGTTGTACCGGATTCTATAACCTTTCCTGCATACATGACGTAGACACGTTCAGCATAACGTGTGACAAGGCCGAGGTTATGAGTGACCATCAGTATTGATGTGCCGTACTTCTTGACGAGCGACTGGAGGAGCTCCATCACCTGTGCCTGTGTTGTAACGTCGAGAGCCGTAGTGGGTTCGTCGGCTATGATCAGCTTCGAGCCGCATGCCACTGCGATAGCAATAAGAGCACGCTGTCTCATACCTCCGGACATCTGGAAAGGGTAATTCTCCATTCTGGACTGGGGATCAGGAATTCCAACAGCTTCAAGAGCTTTAATTCCCATCTCCCATGCAGTTTTCTTGTCGACTTTCTTGTGAGTCATGATGACTTCAGCAAGTTGCTGCCCTACTTTATAGACAGGATTTAGAGAGGTCATCGGTTCCTGGAATATCATGGCTATTCCAGCTCCTCTTACAGCTCTCATCTCCGGTGAGAACCTGTCATATTCAAGAAGATTCTTGCCTTCGAAGATGACTTCTCCTCCGACAATCTTTCCTGGAGGTGTCTGAACAAGTTGCATGACAGACATCTGCGTAACTGATTTTCCACATCCGGATTCTCCGACGACAGCGATTACCTCTCCCTTATTTACATAATAGGAAACATCGTCTACAGCCTTTACTTCGCCGGAATGAGTAAAGAATGTTGTTTTAAGATTCTTTACTTCAAGCAAAACTTCTTTCTTTTCATTCTCACTCATTACAGTTTACCTCTAAGTTTAGGATCAAGCGCATCTCTCAGAGCATCTCCGAGCACGTTGAAAGTGACGACAACAAGCATGATACAGAACCCTGGGAGAAGAGCGACTGTCGGATGAGTTGTCAAGCTTGAGAATCCATCATTTACCATGATTCCCCATGCAGCTGTAGGT
>CAVDOI010000221.1:0-773 GCA_963610485.1 Lachnospiraceae bacterium | reverse complement strand
GGTTCACAGAGACCTACGCCGAGATAGGCAAGGCTGGATTCAACCATGATTACTGTTCCGAGGCTCATCGTGAACATAACAATCAAGGATGCAAAACAGTTCGGGAAGAGATGCTTATACATGATAACCCAGTTCTTCTGACCGATTAGCTTGCTTGCTACGACATAGTCGTTTTCCTTGATGGAAAGGACATTCGAGTATGCCATTCGGATATAGCCGGGAATTGCGCCGATACCAAGGACAATGGATATTGCGAACATGTTCTGTCCGAGTATTACGGCAAGTGTCATTGACAGAATCAGGGCCGGGATGGAGAGCTGGATATCGACATATCGCATGATGATCTTCTCGAACCACCCCTCGTAATAGCCTGCTATTATTCCGAGGATTGAACCGACGACGGCTGCCCAGAGGGAGGAAAGGAGACTGCATGTCAGAGATGTTCGTGCTCCGTAGATCAGACGGGAGAGGATATCACGTCCATATCTGTCTGTGCCGAGAAGATGCCCTTTTGTGCCTACCGATAGGAACTTATTAAATGGATCCGTTTCTGTCGGGTCACAAGGAGCGATAATGGGGGCGAATATTGCCACAAGAATAAAGAATAAAGCAATGACAAGGCAGATCTTGACAATGATTCCTCTTCCGAGAAATGCATGCAGGAACTGTTTTCTATTCTGTGCTTTTTTCAATTTAGCTTCTGCTGATAATGCCATTGTCTTACCCCCTTGCCGCACGGATTCTCGGGTCGATATATCCATAAAGGATATCGA
>CAVDOI010000220.1:0-2242 GCA_963610485.1 Lachnospiraceae bacterium | reverse complement strand
TCTTCTTCGAAGTGATTGAAAGAAGATTCTTCATGAAGGTGCCGTACCATATCCTTCCCGCATTACTTTCAGCAAGGAGTCTCTTTATGTTCACGAATACGATAAGTGAATCTTCCTTTGCAACGACATCGACCATCAACGGCTCGGACGAGAGTGCATAAGACTCGCCGAATACCTGTCCCGTGGAGACTGATGAGAGTATGCTTCTGTTTCCCCAGGGATCTATGTTTTCAATAAGAATGCTCCCGCTCTGCACTATTCCGATTTCATCGGTCTTATCGCCGGAGTGCAGTATGAACTCGCCCCTATGAAAGGTCTTCGTCCTGAGGGCCCTTATCGAACGGAACTCTTCTAGTGCGGGGGTATCTATCCCTTTGAACACTGCTGTTGATATTACCATAAATCCTCACTTTTCGTGGTTATGACCACATTCTCCTTTTCCCTATTATCTTATCCTGTTACCGCAGAAACAAGATACTGCAAACAAAGAGGAAATATTCAATGAAAAGAAGAATCATCAATATCGACGAAGAGAAATGCACAGGATGCGGACTCTGCGCAAATGCATGCCATGAAGGGGCAATCGCAATTGTCGACGGCAAGGCCAGGCTTATGAGAGATGACTACTGCGACGGAATGGGTGACTGTCTTCCCTCATGTCCGACGGGAGCCATCACGTTCATCGAGAAGGATACTCTCGCATACGATGAGAAGGCAGTGGAGGAGAATAAGAAGAAAAAGGCTGAAGCAGCAGGAGTAAAACCCCACTTCTCCGGATGCCCCGGAAGCATGATGAGAACACTCGGAAAAGAGGAAGACGGAAAGAAGGAAGAGGAAAGCTCTCCGACAGCAAAGAGTGTCAGCAGACTCGGACAGTGGCCCTGTCAGATCAAGCTCGTTCCTGTCAACGCCCCCTACTTCAACGGAGCAAAACTCCTCATTGCCGCAGACTGCACGGCATACGCTTATGCTTCGATCCACGAAGACTTCATGAAGGGAAGGATTACAATCATCGGATGTCCGAAGCTCGACAGCGTCGACTACAGTGAAAAGCTTGAAGCCATTATCAGTAACAATGACATCAAATCCGTTACGGTGTTGAGAATGGAGGTTCCCTGCTGCGGCGGTCTCGAGAACGCAGCCATCACGGCCCTCAGAAACAGCGGCAAGTTCCTTCCCTGGAGGGTTGTCACATTCTCCCTCGACGGAAAGATTCTGGAAGATTGAGGCAGGGAGCCGGGATATGAGAGAAAGGACAGGAGAAGTATTCTCAATTGGGATTGATAATCCCCCGCTTGACAGCCTTACAATATCGAGAAGGGTCAGCGGTGACAATTCCATATATTACTTCTCACTCGGAGCAGGAACCGGCATATCACCGGAGGAGTATGACTACAATAAGCTGCTTCTCTCATCTTCCGGTTCATTTTCTCTTTATTCCTCATCCTTTTCAGAGGATATCGGAAAAGGAGAGGCCGTGATAACACCGGCGGGAATCCCTGTCGGAACAAGAAGTGAAGAAGGAGCAGTCTACGTTGAAGTAGAGCTCGGGAGAGACACAATGATAAATGAAAAGATTAAGAAAGGTGATGTATTCGCTCTCAAGGATCTGATTCCCTACAGGAAGGACAGCATCGTCAATATCGACGTGCTTTCGAATCCGAAGACGAAGTTCGTCGTCATGGCTTTCGATGAAGGTACGGCCCTCAGCGAGCATGCGGCCCCCGGAGACGCAATAGTTTTTGCTCTTGAAGGGAAGGCAGTCGTAGGCTACGAGGGAAAGGATTACGAAATAAAGGAAGGAGAGAACTTCCATTTTGCAAAAGGCGGAAAGCACAGTGTCAGGGCTGACGGACACTTCAAAATGGCGCTTCTTCTCTCTCTGGAGTAATACACTGTGCCGGCTGTATCTGCTGCCGGCTTTTTATTTTCATTACCGCTTCCGGTGTATGCTATCATGGAGGCATGAAGAACAGGACCGGCTCTTTCTTATTCAAAGATGATCTGCACATCGAAAGTTCACTTGATAGTGAAAACGAGGAATCACTGTCAAAGCTCCTGTCGCAGGCAGATAAGGACATCATTTCTCTCTAGGCGCAAATACTTGATCTGACAAATGCACTGAGTGAAAAAGAGAAACAGAAAGCCTATATAGCAGAAAAGCTTGAAAGTCTGACATCCCCGAAGCTCCTGGCTTTAGGACTTTGACCTAATACACTCATTTATGTAATTTCTCCCGGGT
>CAVDOI010000219.1:0-2275 GCA_963610485.1 Lachnospiraceae bacterium | reverse complement strand
CAGTAAGAGTGTTGCTACCACTGAAAGTTACCTTTGTAGGATAAGCATATGCTCCACCTCTGTTGCCAATTACAATTGCAGCATTAGGAACACCATTTCCCGATTGCCAATCTTTACTTTCAAATGCCTTGTTCTCATTATTATCAGTGCGGTACTTGAATTCCGAATCAATGATTTCGTATGTACCACCACGGAAAATTGCAGCCTGTCTGCCACCTTCAAGGTGAGATTCATTGATGGTTATCTTGCCTTTGACGTTCGAAAGCAGAGCTGTATTATCATCAGTTGTGTTTTCCGAAGTTGTTTTGAGAGTACTGTTGTCTATGAGAATCTCGACTTCAGATACTTTACCATCCGTAACCGAGGCATTCGTAGCAACTGCATAATAGCCGTTTTTGACTGTGATGCTTGATTTCTTTATCTTAAGAGTTGCCGGATCTGATACCTGATAAATCTGAACACCTCTCAGACACTCAACATCCATAGTGACAGCGTCAAGTACGAGCGTTGCATTTGTTTTGACTGTGAAGCCGTTGTTTGTAGTCTTACCAGTTATATTTCCGTTCTTGAACTCGACTTTATATGCCTTGTCGGAAGTATCGAGAAGGAATCCATCTGCTTTAGTGCCGGTTACAGCAAAAGTAATTGTCTTGCCGCCGAGATCAAGAGAGAGATTCTGCTTGATTGTGATTGTCTTACTGACTGTTACATCACTCTTGAGCTCGAGTTCTGTTGTATCTCCGAGATTCTTAACAGCATCCTCGAGTGTCGAATAGTATCTGTTCTGGCTCTTGTTGTAGACGGGAGCAGCCTTCTTACTTACGACGACGAACTCCGAGAAGTGTGTCGTCTTGAATGTCACCTTACCTGTTGTTGAATCATAGCTTACATCTGTAGGCTGAGCACCATCACCGTTGTACTTGACCGTAACATCACTGGAATCAAGTCCCGGAGCAATGTATGTCGTGATAGTTACTGCCTTATCTCCGAAATCCGTGACGCTTGTACTTGTGGTACCGTTGATTGCATCCAGCGTCAGCTTGATACTGCCGTATACAGCAGCTGTGCCTTCTCCCTCGTCTGCTGTGATTGTGAAAGCATCACTTGCAGTCTCTGCGGAAAGTGTTTCAGCAGAGAGACAGTACGTTGCATCTGCTGTCGTAAGAGCACCTGCTTCGAATGCTACTTCTGAAGCATTCGTCTTTTTTTCTGTCTCTGTTGAATCATAAGCTTCTGTCTTCGGAGCAACTGCGACTTCAATCTTTGTTTCTGCTGTCGCAGATGCTGTAAAGGACTGGATAGCCGTCTTCTTGACATCGAAGGATGCATAGGAATCAGCCTTCTCTGTCAGGTCTCCGCTTACGACTGTCGTTGCACCGCCGTAGATTCTGAAGCCGAATGATGCATCTTCAGCAACAGGCTTTGTCACATCGCCTTTGATGTAGGCTGTAATCTTACATGTGTAATAGTCGACAGGAACAGAGATTATATCTGTAACAGCAGAATCTGAAAGGACATACTTGATAGGATAGCCCTTTGCTGTATCATCATAATCTCCCAGGACAATCTTAGAAACATTGCCTTCGGTGATTGAAGAATCGTTCGTAAGGATGTATGTCACCTTCTTCTCAATGCCGTACGCCTCGATCTTGAAGAGAGGAGCTTCGCTTCCGCCATCCTGCCACTTGAAGTATGCGCCGTTGAACTTGAGGTAACCTGTTTCTCCTGCGGGCTTCACTTCTGCCGGGATGCTCTTTGTCTCACCGCCGCGGAGTGTTGCTGTAATATCGCCGTCGTTTTCGTAGACGAGCTTGTCTGTGTCGGGCTTGTTATCTGCTGTGAGAGCAGCATAAGCCTTGAGCGTGAACTTCCATTCCCCCTGCGAAAACGGGCCGATTGTTCCGCTGAGACCCTTGTTGATAGTAATGGAGTCGCCCTCACCCTTTACAGCTGTTACCGGAACTTCAACTGTCGTTTCACCGGTCTTTCCGTAAGAATCGGTCTTCGTAGCTGTATAGAACCAGTAAAGGTTGTCATATTCCTGGATATCGTAATCAGCATTGAAGGCTCTGTCGTCTCTGCCGAATCTGATATAAGCGATTCCGTCTCCCTCCCCGGGAACATTGTTCTGTACCGCACAAGACACGAGCAGGCAGATACCTACCGCCGCGAGTACGAGACATGTAAAAAGTGTTCTCTTCATAATATTCTCCTATCTTAATTTTTCTATTTCCAATCTGATGAACAGATATGTTTTCCCCTCTCACCTTAGTAT
>CAVDOI010000218.1:0-2292 GCA_963610485.1 Lachnospiraceae bacterium | reverse complement strand
CATTCTACTCCAGAGAAGATATACCCCTCGGCTCAGTTGTCCGTCTCAATGATGATGTTTTTACCGGCCTCAATGTCCGTGTTCTTGTCTATGCAAAGGTAGTGAACGACTACAGCGGTATTATCGAATATAGAGCCGTCGGATACTCCGAGTTCTCGCTCGATAAATCAACAGTTATCCAGAGACAGCTTATTTCTCCTGTAAAGGATATGGGAGCCAAGGGCGAAACAGGAGCTCAGGGTATCCAGGGAGAGAAGGGTGAGAAAGGCGAAACGGGTTCACAGGGACCGCGGGGCGAGAAGGGAGATACGGGAGAGAAAGGCGATAAAGGAGATGCCGGTGCAACAGGGGCTCAAGGACCGCAGGGAGAAAAGGGGGATACGGGAGAAAAAGGCGATAAAGGAGATGCCGGTGCAACAGGGGCTCAGGGTCCACAGGGAGAAAAGGGAGACAACGGACCGAAAGGAGACACTGGAGCACAAGGTCCAAAAGGAGATACTGGCGCACAAGGGCCAAAAGGCGATACCGGAGCGACAGGAGCGCAAGGTCTGCAAGGAGAAAAGGGTGATACCGGTGTACAAGGACCTAAAGGTGATACTGGAGCGCAAGGTCCAAAGGGGGATACCGGAGACAAAGGCGACAAAGGAGATACCGGTGCTCAGGGACCACAAGGAGAGAAGGGAGACAAAGGTGACACGGGTGCAAAAGGAGATAAGGGCGATACGGGTTCATCCGTTACTACCACAGTCCAGTATCTTCTGAGCACGTCGTCAACTCTCACCGAGGCACAGCAGGCAGCTCTCACTACGTGGGTTGACGGCACAGCCCTCTCGTGGAGCTATGGTTACTACATCTACAAACGCATCAAGAAGGAAACAGTCGAGACAGGAGCAATTGTCTATTCATATCTCGGTCGCGATACATCCCTTGAAACGTATTTCAAGAGTCAGCTTTCGTTTTCCATCACCTCTGACAGAAGTTCATACTTCAAGAATCTCAGAGCGGGGGCAACAGAGACTACCACTATCCAGATAAAGGTGAACGACAGGTATTACAGCCCGTCGTCCATCAACTGGACTCTGAACGGTTCCTCTTTCACGCCGTCTTTATCAAGTGGCCTGTACTCATTCACAGTACCACTGAAGAATCCTCTCTCGTCGTACACAGTGAAAGCTGTTCCCGTAAAGAACTCGTCGGCAATTACAGGAGCCTCATCAAGCCTGACTTTCACTGTGGTTGATATCACCGAAAGCTGTAAGTTCTTCGGTGCGGTAACGAAGATATCGTCAGCAGGAAGCGGCGAAGTGCTGCTCGATGGAGACTCGTGTTTTCTTACCCAGACTGACGGCTCTTATCAGGGGAACGCTGTATATGTCTACCAGAACGGATCGTGGGTCGAGTTCAACGCATGTACGCTTGATGAGGACACGAAGATGACAATTCTCGGTAAGGCCCAGAAGGCTGCATTCGAGTATGCGGAGAGTAATGAACTCGCCTCGGACTACGGATACTTCAAGACTCTTGTTGCGAAGTACATCTATGCACGGAACATAGGAGTCGAGGACCTCAAACTTGAAGACGGGGGTGTAATACGCTCCGGAGGATACCTCAGTGACGGCTCGAATCCCACTAATACTGCCGGAATCTACATGAGCGCAGACGGGAAGGTAAAGATGGAGGATGCCGAGATAAATGGCTCCTTCTCAAACTCGAAGATAGATGCCAACGAGACGCAGACTCTGCTCTGGACTAAGGCACTGCCGTTTCTGTATCAGGACGGGGACTATAACTCGATAGATGAGCTATATTCCAAGCCTGCATTCATCAAGAAGATCTATCCATCCCTCGTCGGGAGCTCCACAGATAAGCTCATCAACACCAAGGCGTTTTATCATGACGGAACATCTGTAACCCCGATTTTCGTTTACAATGCTTCGTCTTCCACTATTTCAGCAATCTCGGCGGGGATATACCTCAAGTACGGACATGCAAGCGGTGTTATCTACAGCGGGTACTCTTACAGCGACATTTACCTTATCGTAGTATCTACAAGTGCTATTACGGAGAGTGCACTCAAGAGTGTGAGCTATTTCACGAATGCAACATTCTCGTTCGATACAACAACAATCGAAAGTATGAACACAGGGTCACAGTTCGTCACCATCCCTGACGGAAAGGGAACAGGAAGAGGATTTAAAAATGTCTACACTCCCTCTATCTTCAGAAACCTCAGTGTATTTGCTGCATACCTTCCTGCGATTCTCGTGGAGGGTGTTATCTATGAGTGTACTG
>CAVDOI010000217.1:0-2332 GCA_963610485.1 Lachnospiraceae bacterium | reverse complement strand
GATTCCCGCTTCTGAGGGAGCAGACGGAGAATATGGCACGTCGGCATATCAATATCCTGATAGTCAACGGAGACAGAGCACGTTACCTGGGTTTTCTAAAACTCCTCAGGAAAAAGTATCCGGAGGTGAGAAGATGGGAGAGCCGGTACCAGATTCTTGTTTCCCTCTTTCCTCATCTCCTCTACAAGAGTGTCTCCAGAGCTAAGCGGCGTAACTGCGGCTTATAGGCTGAGGTAGAATTTCTCCATATACTCAGCACTCTCACGTATGTCGAAGCCTTTCTCTCTGACAGAGAGGTAATCATTTTCCCTTCGTCTTCCTTTCCTCTCTGAAGCTTTCTCCACTGCCTCCGCCCATTCTTCATCAGAAGACGAAAGACTGACTCTTGTGACAAGCTCGGGTATTAGGTCTGTGTCTCCGGGAATATTGGAAGAGATGACACATTCAAGTCCCGAGGCTTCCGCTTCGATGATAACGATGCCGAATCCCTCAAAAAGGGATGGAAAGAGGAGGAGATCCGAGGCCGCAAGGAGTGAAGGCACGTCGCTGCGCTCTCCGGTGAAAATGACACAGTCTCCGAGACCTTTGCTTACGACTCCTTTTCTGAGTTCATCTTCGAGAGGTCCCTCTCCTGTGATCATCAGCTTTGCTTTCTGATGCTTTTCCCTGAAAAGAGCGAAGATGTCGATCAGCCTCTTCTGGTTCTTCTGTTCGACCATACGCCCTATGTTGGCAATCAGAAGATCATCAGGAGAAAGTCCCAGTTCCTTTCTCTTCTTATCCCGCACTTCATCGGAGTATCTGTATTTATCCGTTTCTATTCCGTTTCTCAGAACAGTGAAGTCCGCTTTTCCTCTGTAGAGCCATTCTCCCGCTTCCTTCGAACAGGCGAAACGGTAGTCGGCATACTTATACAGATTCCGTCTGAAGAAGAACCTTATGTAGTCAGTGGGACGGATGTAATACTCCACTATGTGACTGTGTGCGACAGTTATTCTTCCATACTTCTTTGCTACCCTGAATGTCTCTTCGGACGAATCCATCAGATGGTCATGGATTATTCTGTACTCCGGGTGAGAGAGAAGGAATTTCTTCAGATTCCTGTCATACGAGAGCTTGTTGTAGACGAGAAAACGCGGGATACGATAGATTCTTCCTCCAAGGTTCTCGATTTCGTCTTCGTATGCCGTTCTTTCCGGATTATGGAGAAGAAAATCGAACTGGATTTTACTGCGGTCTATGTTCCTGTAGATGTTCATTATCAGAGTTTCGGCACCGCCGCGGTCCATACCGTAGCTTATCTGCAGTATTCTTACGGCTTCACTCATTCTCTTTCCTCTTAATTTCCTCATAATCTCTGAGTGTTATTCCCTCGAATGAGTACGATATCTTCTTAAAGAGAACTTCAAGGTCTTCGTATAGCTTTTCTATCGACTCTTCCGTCCTGAACGTAGGGCTTCCTCCCGGCATGAGTTCGGAGGAGTGGAGCATGAACATTATGTAGTCTTTTTTCCTGTCTCCCGTGGCTTTATCCACTATGTAGAGCATCTGCCCGAGATTCCTGCCGTCGGGGCGGAGCCACAGTTCGTTACTCAGTACTGTATGATAAATATTGGCGAGGATCCCTCTTACAGTCTTTGATGACGGAGGAAAGAGCTTGTGGCTTTTCATTATTGTCATGGGAACTTCAAGAAGGCTCTCCTTTCCATTAATCCTGGAAGCTTTCTCATCTGCACGTGAGTAATCGGAGCCTTTGGAGCCTGCAGATTCTCCTTTCGTTCCCGACCAGTCGACGTGCGGAGTCACCGAGCAGTCGACTCTGTAGCCGTAAGCATGAAGGGCGTCGATATATCTCTTGTCAGTTGCCCATCTCCCTGCGCGGTGTGTGACGGGACGCACGCCTGTTTTCTCCTCGATGATGTTTGTCATTGTCACTATTTTTTCGTTCATGACGATGTCGGGGTATTCGATGAGATATGGAGCGGAGGGATTACCGGACGGGTCGAGATTGTAAAGAGGGGGAGTGTTCCATGCGTGGAGGTGCATTCCGACTTCTCCTCGTCCCTCGTCCTGGACTTCTTTGACGAAGGAAGCGAATCTTTCGTCATTCATCATCTCCCAGTTGCTCAACCATACCGGCTTGAATGAATATCTGTCGCAGAGAGTCTGGAAGCGAGGGAGATAAAGGGTGTTCTCTGTCTTTATTTCGTCGTCTTTCTTCCATTCCCAGAGATTGTCGCCTTCTGTATCTATGGTGATGATGAAATACTTCTTATCCATTCTGCTCTCTCAGTGTTTGAATATCCTATAGGTTTTGAGCATTATCTTTCCC
>CAVDOI010000216.1:0-2360 GCA_963610485.1 Lachnospiraceae bacterium | reverse complement strand
CAGCAGAAGCACAGTGTAGAATAATCAGAGGTCCGGGGGTAATGGATGAACGAATACAACAACGCGGAAAACGAATACCTATATGAAGACGATGACGAGATAACACTCGGTGAGCTCTTCGGACATCTCTTCGACCACTTCAAACTAATTGTAGTCATAACACTGATCTTCTCGCTTATAGGAGTAGGATATGCCCTGACGCAGAGCAGGGAATATGAGGTAAGTGCAACAGTAAGGATAAAGGAGCCCTACGGTACAAGCGTCATCAGGGAGTACGGCGGAAAGTACATAACGGTATCTGAAGAGCTGTATGAGCTTTTCTCGAGAGATAACATAGAGAATGCGATAAAGAACACCCCGACCTCGAAGCCCGATGCGAAGATAACCTATGAAGATATAAATGAAAGACTCAGCTATTCTAATATAAGCGGTACCGACAACTATAAAATATACATAAGTAAGACTTCAGATACAGATTACTGGTCGGCATTCATAAAGAACCTCGTCGACAGCAAGGCGGATACGGAATCTCAGAGGTACCTCTCCGAAGCCGAGACCGTGAAGGCGATAATCGAGGAAAGAATCGAGAGCTACGAAGCGCTGCTTTCGTCTCCTTCATCCGACGTCGAACTCAAATCGACCCTGGACACAGTAACATCCCTCAAGAACAGCCTCAGGGCAGTAGAAGTCTATATAAAGAACCTCGATTCATCGTTTGAATGGGTGACAGGGCCTGTCGTCGGAACAAAGAACCAGGCAACAAGCAGGGCGCTCATCTGTATCATATTCTTCCTTGCAGGCGGTGTTGTCGGAGTCATCACGGCACTGTGTGTGGGCTTTAGTGACAAGCGTGTCTATTCATCGAAGACGCTGAAGAAGACAGTGGACGGAAAGCTTATCGCATCGATACCCCTTTATAAGAATGCAGACGATATGGACAGAAGGGAATTCGAGTACATAGCGAGCAAGCTCAGTCTTACAGAAGACAAGACAGCGGCACTGGTGTCCCTCAGTCCGAAGGCGGGCAACATAACAATAGAGAAGGGCTTGAAGACAGTAACGAAGGCGCACATCACCAACCTCGGCATCGCTTACGACAAACCTTCGACGCTCTCCCTTCTCAAAGATTACTCAAATACAATCATCGTCCTCAGAGCCGGTATAGATGACACCGTCCATATCGAGAAGATAATCGAGGATCTCGATACGATGGGAATAAAGAACTACGGCTTTGTACTCAATGCAGTGGATGTAAGCGACAGGAATGTAACGGTATATATTCCGAAGGAGAAGTACTGCCGCCACATATGGCTCCTTCAGAGCTGGAAGGGCTACTACAGGAAGAATTATTGACTTCTCAATGAGTCCGTCATAGACTGTACTTTGCGTTAAATAATAGAAGGGAAATGGTCAGATCCGTCTGAGTGAAGCATGAGTAAAAACCATAAATCTTATCTTTATCTGATAATAAAACGTCTCTTTGACATCATAGCATCACTCGTAGGAATAGTATTTCTGATTCCCCTCACCATAATAATAGGAGGCGCCATCCTCATAGAGGACGGCGGTCCTATATTCTTCGCCCAGAAAAGGGTGACGAAGAACGGCAGGATATTCCACCTCCTGAAGTTCAGATCGATGGTCGTCAACGCCGAAGAGCTCAGAGACAGCATGGATGACGAGAACGAGATGGACGGCCCAGTCTTCAAGGTCAGAAACGACAAGCGCATAACGAAGGTCGGCCGCTTCACACGAAAGACCGGCATAGACGAAATGCCCCAGTTCATCAACATACTTCTCGGCTCAATGTCCCTCGTCGGCCCCAGACCCGCCCTCCCGAGGGAGGTCGAACAGTATGACGAGAAGGCGAAGAAGCGCCTTGAAGTCAAGGCCGGCATAACCTGCATATGGCAGGTGCAACCCGACAGGAACTCCATCTCCTTCGACGACTGGATGAAGATGGACGCCGAATACGTCGACAACTGCTCGCTTCTTCTCGATTTAAAGATAATCTTCCAGACAGTACGAGCAGTATTCAGGGCCGAGGGGGAGTAAGAAGATGAAAGGAATAATACTGGCCGGTGGCTCTATCCTTTGACAAGGAATACAGGCACAAATAAACCTTAATGGCAGTATTTGAGAAACATACAGAATGAGGGCTCTAAGGATGGGGGATGAAATTGAGGGAAAGAGAATAGAGAAGATATTTGTTACAACAGAGAAATATGGAGAGTTGTATATAGAGAAGGTCTTCTTCGAGTCTTATTACCCGATTGTGTTTTCCTGTGTCAACAGTCAGGGAGATTTGTTCCTTGTCGTATGCTCCCAGAATAATGAGAACGGTATCAAGTGGCTTGTAG
>CAVDOI010000215.1:0-2380 GCA_963610485.1 Lachnospiraceae bacterium | reverse complement strand
GTCATTCTCTCTGCTTACATTCCGAAAAGGATGGCTGTCCACACTACTCTGGTAACTACATACGGTCTTGCATATAACAATTACAGCTCCGTTTTCTGCAATACCATTACAATGGAGGACCTCTTCTCGGACCCCTGAAAGATACCCCCTCACCATAAATTCATCCGGAACTGTGTGGTTCACGGATAAGAAGGAAGATTCAGCCGGCTGTAAGGCAGAACACCCGTTCCGATATGCTTCGATGTCGATCAAGTCAGAATTTCAAAGCGGTGACAGAAACGACATAGACGCCGTCAGGACGTCACTCTTTCCTCCCTTCCCATACATGATACGTGCCTGCCACTGAACCTCATCGAAAGGAACGAGGAATTCAAGGTATATTTGCGAAATTTATTTGCGTAAAATTTGAAATTTGCGTAATTTTTGATATAATTTGCTTAAACTTGATAACCAGAGGACACAGAGATGCAGGAATCCGAGCTGTACAAACTTATCACAGATATCCTTTCAATGAAGACAGAGACATCCGGGATTGAATTCAAAAGCGCCAGGGAAGGTGTTCCCGAAAAGCTATACGACAGCTTTTCAAGCTTTTCCAATACAGACGGAGGAATCATCATATTCGGGATAGATGAAAAGGCCGGCTACAAGGTCTGCGGCGTCAGGGATCAGGATGAACTGCAGAAGAAGATCGTCGAGCAGGCATGCGAGATGGAGCCGGTCGTGCGTCCGCTGATCAGCTGCTGCACATATGAAGGGAAAACTGTTCTTGCAGCCGAGATCCCCCAGATGGATTCATCCAGTAAGCCCTGTTACTATACAGGTAAAGGAAAAAGCAAGGGTTCTTATATAAGAGTCGGTGATGCGGATCTTCCTATGACGGAATATGAAATCTACAGTTTCGATGCTTTCAAGTACAAGACCGAGGACGAACTCAGAGTCAGCTCGAGAATCGACAGTTCGATGATTGACCCCGTCCAGCTTGACGCGTTCATTGCCAAAGCCGTATCGATGAAACCTAACCTGGTCAATATGGACAGAGACACCCTCATACTGATGAACGGTCTCTCCGACAAGAAAGGGAATCCTACTGTCTGCTCCATCATGCTCTTCGGCAGATATCCTCAATATCTTTCTCCGAATCTCGATATTGTCGCAGTTGTCTGTCCTACTGGAAAATATGCTGAAGAAGCTGTCACCGGTGAAAGGTTCATCGCAAACAAACGTTTCGACGGAACAATTTCCCAGATGCTGGAAGGAGCACTTGCTTTCGTTCAGCAGAATATGAAGATATCTACTGTGATTGACGAAACCGGCCACAGGAAGGATGTCCCACAGTATCCGGTGAAAGCATTGAGGGAAATCATCCTCAACGCCCTCATTCACCGTGACTACAGCATACATACTGAAAATGACCCTATCCGTATTGAAATGTATCCCGACAGGATCGAGATATCGAATCCGGGCGCTCTGTACGGACGTCTCACGATCGATGAACTCGGACGGACAAAGGCTGATGTCAGGAACCCGTTCCTTGCTGCCGCACTGGAAATTCTGGAAACAACGGAAAACAGATACTCGGGTATTCCGACGATATATGCCGAAATGAAGAAACTCGGGAAAATCGAACCCCGATTCGAAAACTGCCGCGGATTCTTTAAGGTAACCCTCTATGATACTCCCGCTGTTAATGCGGAGCTTAGCGAAGAAATAATAAAGTTCTGCAGAAAGCCGAGGACCAGAGAAGCACTGGCAAAGGAGTTCGGTTATGATGAAAAACGACCGGCATATTTTATAAGGACTTTCATCATACCCCTTATAGAGGAAGGAAAGCTCAGGTACACTCTTCCCGATAAGCCGAGAAGCAAGAACCAGAGGATTGTCTCTGCTGAGGAAGCCGTCTTCTGAGCAGTTTGATACATCTCTCCTTCCTCCATATTCACGTACATGCTCCGTTCTTGTGCATTTTTCAAGTAGGAATAAGGGATAGCCGGAGTCATTTGCGTAATTTATTTGCGTAAAATTTGAAATTTGCGTAATTTTAACTGGATTTGCGTAAAACAGGACTATCTTACACAGCCGGATCAAAACTATAGCGGTAAGGAAAGCGTCGGGAAATCGACCTCGTCGGTTATGAATGCAGCCATATATGCCGGAAAGTAAGTTATCCTGTCACGCTTATCTATGTTGCACGGAGCAAAGACGTATGCCTCCTCCCCCCCGTACTCCCCGTTCGATACTGTCCTTTTGATGGCACTGTGGGTATAGTAGTCCTTGCCGCTCTTGACTTCTATTGGTAGTACTGAGCCGCCGTGTTCTATGACGAAATCCAACTCACCGAGTTTATGACTGCAGTAGAAGTACACAGGATAACCATGGC
>CAVDOI010000214.1:0-2391 GCA_963610485.1 Lachnospiraceae bacterium | reverse complement strand
CTCCATGATTTTGCACATATTGTAAAGTCTGCCGGTATTGTCGACATCCCAGTCACGTATGAGATAGTAGTCGGAATCACTGTCTGCCGATGAAGCAAGAAGAGTCTCGGCTTTGGAGAGTAATGAACATGAGCGGAAAGATTCATCAAACCCGGGCTCACCCTTGAACGGTTCAAGAACAAAGAAATCCGAGAGAGGAGAAGCTTTGATCAATGCCGAAACATTCTCCAGTGCATCATCCTCACCCCGCACCATCAGCCAAATCTGAAGCCTGTGTCCGGGTCTGTCTTCTTCTTTGTTGTCAGGGACAAGGTAAAGATAGAACAGATGATATGATACCGATGAAACAATACCCTTTCTATTGAGCTGACGCAGAAATGCGACGTGCTTATCCAATACTCCTTCAACGCCGTCACTTCCAAGTGATTCATATTTGTTCAACGTCAAATCAGGTATCTCGTTCAACCTGTACCATAACTGTCTCATCATCCCCACCTTTCACTGAATATGCATCATCAAGCCATATCCAGTGGAATCTCTATTCCCTATTTTACGCCATGTTCCGTCAGAAAGGCAAAGAAAAATATGTTAACGAATCTCCATTTGGTATCCGCAAAGCGGGATAATGATGTTCATCGATAGAAAAACTCCGGAATCTGCTGACTCCGGAGCTGTTCTTGAATTCTTATTCCGTTTCAGGGAAGTACTCCTCTAAGGCTTCGAGGTCGAGGTCCCTGTAGAGGGGGAATGCATCTAGGAGTGCCTTCACTCTTCTTCTGGCATCTTCCTTCACCTCCGGAGGAACCTTCGCCTTGTTCTTACTTACTTCGCCCTTGTGCTCGCCCTTTGTGAGTACGACGGGTTCTGCCGAGGAAAGCACTGTGGTGATGACGGATGCTATCTCGTCCATCTCCTTTCTTCCCATTCCAAGCGTGGTCACGGCCGCCGTTCCTATTCTGAGGCCGGAGGTGTACCATGCACCGTTTTTGTCGAAGGGAAGCGCATTCCTGTTGAGCGTTATGCCGCACTCCCTTACGAGGCTCTCCGCCTGGCGTCCGTTGAGACCGTATGGAGAGACATCGAGAAGCATGAGGTGGTTGTCGGTTCCTCCCGTGAGGATCTCGGCCCCTTTCTCCTTGAAGGAGGATGCAAGATAAGACGAATTGTCGACTATCCTCTTTGCATACTCTCTGAATTCCTCCGTTTCCGCTTCCTTGAGGGCGACAAGCTTGGCACCCATGACATGAGGAAGCGGCCCTCCGATTACAAGCGGACAACCCTTGTCGACGCTCTCTTTAAATTCCTCCTTGCAGAGAATGAGACCGCCGCGGGGACCGCGGAGGGTCTTGTGCGTCGTTGTCGTCACGACGTCGGCCCATGCAACGGGCTCGTATTCGCCTGTGAAGACCTTCCCTGCGACGAGGCCGGCGAAGTGTGCCATGTCGACCATGAAGACTGCTCCCACGGAGTGTGCAATCTCGCTCAGGCGTTTGAAGTTTATTCTCCTGGGATATGCAGAATAGCCGGCAAGGAGAATCAGGGGCCTTATCTCCTTCGCCGTTCTCTCGATTTCGTCGTAGTCGAGGAGTCCCGTCTCCCTGTTCACCGAATAGGAGTAGGCGTCGAAGAGCTGTGCCGAGATATTCTGTCTGTAGCCGTGTGTGAGATGACCGCCGGAGTAGTAGTCCATTCCGAGGAGTCTCTGGTTGTGGAGGATCTCCCTTACCCTGTTCCAGTCCTCCCTCTTCATGTCCGAGGGATTCTTCACACCCATTTCGGCAAGTGTCGGAACCTGTACTCTGGCATTCAGGATGGCCCAGTAGGCACAGAGGTTGGCATCGGCCCCGCTGTGGGGCTGGACATATGCATGGTCGGCGCCGAATAGACGCTTTGCTGTCTCGACAGCCTCGTTCTCTATGTCGTCGACGTTGTCACATCCGGCGTAGAAGCGGTGATACGGATAACCTTCGGCATATTTGTCGGTAAGAAGGTTGCCCATGGCAGCCTGTACGGAAAGCGATGAGAAGTTCTCGCTTGCAATGAGCTTGAGATATGTTCTCTGGTCCCTCAGTTCCTTCACTGTCTTTCCTGCAAGGAACGGCGAGACCTTCGAAACGAGGTCGAGTGAGGAGAGGTAGAATGCCGTTTCATCCGATATATGGTTATTGTGTTTCTTTAGATAATCAATGAGTGCGCTCATAATCACCTCCGTGATGATGCCATTCTAATTCAAAGGCCCCCTTTGATAAAGAATAGAATGAGTATTCTTCCGTCATATGCGGACGCTTTCTTCTGTGCAGGAGAACGGCTTCTCTTCTTTTTTGACGGTGATAAGGTAGTCGTTACGCATGAATCCTGGAAAAATCCATTTTTAGGAGGGCTAGACGTCGT
>CAVDOI010000213.1:0-2403 GCA_963610485.1 Lachnospiraceae bacterium | reverse complement strand
CCAATAACCAAGTGGATTGATGTCAGCCGTCTGCCAGAATTCTCTGAGCTCTTCCTCTGCGGTGTTGCTGTGACAAATGATTACCCTATCGCCATCGATGATGTACTTACCGTCATAGGGATACTTCTTGTAGATTGCCTGAGCTAAAAGTGTGAGCTTCTTCTCTTCATCCGTCAGAGGTACACCTTTGAAGATGCCGTTGTCGCCACACTTAATTGTGCCCTTCTGATTATCTGCCAAATGTGTGTCCTGCGGGACAATGGTGACAGATGTACACATAGGACCTGCTATGCGCTCTACAATCTTCTGTATTTCAGTTACTGTTAGGTCAGCACTGGTTTCAATGATGACATAGCATCTGCCATGTCCCAGGAGAACCTCTACTGCAATCTTGGGGTTCTCTTCCTTTTTGTATGCCAGATCTACTATTGCTCCGGCTATGCGATCGCATACCTTATCACTGTGGTTTGGTGCCACTTTTTCAAATGCCATTCTTTTCTTCTCCTCTTGTTGCCCAGAAGGCAATTCCTCCCAGGACGTAAACTACGTTGTTGAGGCACACTCCATTGCCCCAAAGTTTGTACTCTGCAGAATCCGTGTGCGGGTTCAACAGCCATTTTCTTATCTGAGTGTCAGTTCTCCTCTTCGGAATCTTACCAAGCACTCTGTCATGCTCCATAAATACACTTCTGAAGAACTCAATCTCCTCTTCTGTTGGGTTATCGGTAGATAACTGTGAGCACCACCAGTCGGGAAAACCCTGCAGTCGTGCACATTCACGAGGAGTGAGCCTACGAACTATGTATCTCTCCTTATCTCTGTCATTGACTATCGGAGGGTCTTTGTAGTCTGTTGCAACCAGTGTCTCAGCCCTCTCTTTAAAAGCCTTAGTGAAGAACGAGTTCTTGCTTGCTGAGTAATGGACTCCAACTGCACCCGGTCCTGCGGACACAAGCGTCGGCACTCGCTCCTCTTCTATCTGGAAAGAGAATCGTGAGTTATAAGCTTGGGAGAAGACTGGCCGTCCAATCCCATAGCTCGGCTCAACTATCACCAACCCACCCTGATTTGAATCGGGGTTGCTGCCACCAGTATCAAGACAGCGTGATATAACCGTTTCATAACAATTGGCTCGTTTGTTTCGGGTATTCTCACTTGTGAATCTCACATCAAAGGTCTTGGGGTTGAGAACAAGGGGTTGATTATTACCTCCGGTCCCATATCTGTGTGTCACAGTATCTGCTGTGTCCAACGGTCCGTTATACCTTGCGTCCTGCGCATGGTTGGAGAACATCAAGCAACTCTGCTCTGTTCCTCCAGGGCAAGCCTCAGAACCTCGGGGAGTGTCTTTCCTCTCGCTGCAGCTCTTCGGAGTATCCCCTGGCACGCCTTCGGACTCAAATAATATCTTTCCGGCACACTGACCTCTAAAATCTGCGACAAGGTAGATTCTCTTACGTCTCTGGGCGACTCCCCAGTATTGGGCATCGAATACTCGCCATGCAAGAGAGAAATCGTCCTCCACGATAAGTCCACATCGCTCCCATTTCTGAGGTTTAGGTATATGCACTCTGTTGTATTTAACATTACAAATCTCCTCTATTACTTCTCTGAAGTCCTCACCTTTGTTGGAGGAAAACAACCCTTCAACATTCTCAAGAACCATGAACCTCGGATACTGTCCGCCCGTTGCCTCTCTCATCTCTTTCACAACTCTGACGAACTGATAAAAGAGAGAACTCTTTTCACCCAAAAGGCCTTTACGGTTACCGGCTACTGAGAAATTTTGACAAGGCGAACCCCCTGTTATGATGTCTACGGGCTCTAAATCAGCCCCGTTGAGCTTGTTGATATCGCCATAGTGTTTGACCGTAGGAAAGCGCTTCGTCGTCACCCTTATCGCAAACGGCTCCACTTCTGAATTCCACACGGGCTTTATTCCCGTTATCGCTCCACCAAGTTCAAATCCTCCGGAGCCTGAAAAGAGGCTACCGAGTGTTAGTTGTTCTTTCATTTCTATTTCCCCTGACTCGATAAGAGCCTCTCCATAAAATCGTCATGAGGATTTGTACTTCCGTACTCCACGGAGCAGTTATCCCGCACGACCTGGTATATCTGATACCAGTCTGCATTCATCTGTTTTGCGAATTCCCTTGACATTTGAACAAACGGCGAAGCTATCGCAGCACCGGTTGTCGGGTGCTTGGCAAGGAATCCAAATTCACTTATTGCTTTCTGGCACTGGATCCACCTGGCCACATTCATCGCGTACTGTTCTATCTGCTGCTTACTGACGAGCTTTTCGCAGCCACGAGCTTTGAGCCATTGGTATGTCTCTTTGTAGATATCCACAGCGCCGAGTGCCTCACCTCCCTTCTGGTTGTCTGAGAGGTAATCCTTAGG
>CAVDOI010000212.1:0-2426 GCA_963610485.1 Lachnospiraceae bacterium | reverse complement strand
GGTATACGGCGTCCTCTGTCGATATACGCTGGATCGGGAGGGCGCCGAAGCCGTTTCTGCATACTGTGATTTCCGTTTTTCCGAGTCTTACTTTGTCCATACCTCAATGATGTTCACTTTATCGGTGATTTGCAATAAGATTCATCCGTTATGAGTGAGAGAAAACACAGGTTCATAGGGGACAGGAAGTTCTATTCGATGGTACTCGCCATCGCCCTCCCCATCATGATACAGAACGGATTTACAAACTTCGTATCGCTTCTGGACAACATAATGGTCGGCAGGATCGGCACCGAGGAGATGAGCGGCGTCAGTATCGCAAACCAGCTTATCTTCGTATACAACATCGTCATATTCGGCGTCGTCTCCGGGGGCGGTATCTACGGGGCCCAGTACTTCGGAAAGCACGATGACGAAGGCATCAAGATCACGATAAGGTTCAAGCTCCTTCTCGGATACCTCGGAACTCTCCTCTGTACAGTCATATTCCTTTTATGGGGCAATGAGCTCATATCACTGTTCCTGACGGGGACCGACGACGGTGGTGATATCGCGGCAACGCTTGAATTTGGGAAGATGTACGTCGTCACGATGCTCTCCGGTCTTCCTGCATATACCCTCAGCCAGGTCTATTCATCCACTCTCAGGGAGAGCGGAGAGACCGTGCTTCCCATGAAGGCCGGTCTCTATGCAATAGCCACCAACCTTCTCTTCAACTACTTCCTCATATACGGTAAATGCGGCTTTCCCGAGCTCGGTGTGACAGGCGCCGCGATAGCAACCGTGCTCAGCCGCTACGTCGAGGCTGCCATAATTGTCACCATATGCCACAGAAGAAAGGAGAAGTATCCTTTCTTCAAGGGACTCTACAGAACCCTCCTCATTCCCGGAAAGGAGTTCTGCATGATAATAAAGGCGGCCTTCCCTCTTATCATGAACGAGACGATGTGGTCACTGGGAATGACATTCCTTGTACAGTGCTACTCCACCCGTGGCCTCAATGCCGTTGCGGGATACAACATCTCGTCGGTACTTCTCAACATCTTCAACGTCTCGTTCCTCGCTGTCGGTAATGCCATAGGTATCATAATCGGACAGCTTCTGGGAGCGGGCAAGGTCGAGGAAGCAGTAGAGAGCGACCGCAAACTCATCGCCTTCTCCGTCTTCGTGGGAACGACAGCGGCCGTCCTCATGGCCCTTGTATCTCCGCTTTTCCCGCACCTCTACAATACGACGGAGGGTGTGAGGAAGATTGCGACCGAGCTTATCCTTGCCGAGGCAGTCTGCCTCCCGCTCTTTGCCTTCAAGAATGCGACGTACTTCACACTCCGTTCGGGAGGCAGGGTATGGATTACCATAGTATTCGATTCGGCCTTCCTCTGGTGTATTGGTATACCTACCGGCTTCATCGTCAGCAGGTACACCACCCTCTCCGTCGTATGGATATATCTCATAGTACAGCTTATGGATATCATAAAGTGCGTGCTGGGTATAATCCTTGTCAGGAAGCGTATCTGGGTGAGGAACCTCGTAGCCTGATTCTCTTCCGCATTCTTTGTCCGTGCATTTCTTCCTGGTTATGGTGAATGAAACGGAAATGATACATAGAAAAGACGAAGAACAGCGTCGGCCGATGCATGTTCCGGCGGCATCGGCTTTGCTCTTGTTCTATGGTTTAAGGGATGTTAGAGGAACAATAAATATGCCGGTATCGGCATCCCTGATGACAGCTTCCTGATGAGCAACGATTATACAACTGAAGGCCGGCTTTCTTTCCACGTTGTTCCTGAATCTCACAAGACTCCTGACGGCGTCCGTTATGCTGCCGTCACTGAGTTTGATTTCGAATGCCGCATAACTGCCGTCCCTGAATTCGATGATGGCATCCACTTCGTCTCCGCTGGTATTGTCCCTGAAATGGTATAACCTCCCATCCAGATATTCAGCATATATCCTGAGGTCTCTGACAGCCAGTGCTTCGAAGAGCATACCGAACGTCTCATGATCGTACATCAGTTTGTCGAGAGTGAGACCGAGGCTGGCACAGCATAGCGACGGATCCTGAAGATGCCTCTTCGCGGTTTTCCCTATTCTTGAACTCGAGCGGTAGTTGAGGCTGTATGCAGGAACATCAGCTGTGAAATAAATACTGTCCAGAACCGAAAGATAATCCCTCGCTGTCGCTGTACTCTCTATCAGTTCGTCTCCGTTTTCGTAATCCTCTATATCTCTTACAAGAGTCTTCAAACCGGTGACAGTCGATTCATTCCTCGAGAGAGACTTTATGAGTTTCCGCATTTTATCCGGATTCCTCTTTTTCTTCTCACCTTCATGCATATCCTTCATCACAATGGATTCGATGTAGCTTTCAGGTATAAGCAGTGCATCGCTGTCGGATACATTCCGGTTTGACGGCCATCCTCCCC
>CAVDOI010000211.1:0-2450 GCA_963610485.1 Lachnospiraceae bacterium | reverse complement strand
GGAGGTCATAATGGCAGACAAAAAACAATCGAAGTTTCATGCCTGGTGTGTTGAGAACAGGCTGGTGGTGGACAAGGAGAAGTACAAGGGGAAGCTGGGAGTGGCGCCGTATATCGTCTGCATCAACCACTGGTGTCACAGGATAGTGCTCATCATCGCGCAGCTTTCACTGATCATCATGCTCTGTACGGTATTCGTAAACGTCATACTGCGTTTCTGTTTCAACAGCGGCATAGCATGGGCTGAAGAGGTACCGGGACTTCTTGTAACGCTCTTTACATTCATAGCATGTGCAATCGGAGTCAGAGACCATCTTCATATAGCGGTCAATCTTGTATATGACAAACTCAGGAAGGACGGCACCGGGAGGAAGGTCTTCGACGAGATAACGAATATAGTAACGCTGGCCTGCGGTATCATCTTCATTTCGGGAGGCTGGCAGATAATGACGAAGCTGATGAAGAGGACGGGAAAGCTCCCGATGACTGGATGGCCTACCTGGATACAGTACATACCGCTCATTGTCGGTGGTTTCATCATGGTATTCGATTCGCTTCTCTTCATCTTCAAGCTCATCGATCCGGAAGATCTTCTCTATTCGGAGAAGGAAATAGACTACAAGGAACTGTTGAAGGAACAGGAAGCAGAAGCAAAAGAAGGAGGTAACAACTGATGGAAGGCTTAGCAACATTTATTCTACTCGGTGGATTCTTCCTCCTCATGGCATTCAAGGTGCCGATTACATTTGCAATGTTCCTCGCGGCATGCGGATCCTGTCTTGTAGTAGGACAGTCGATAACGGAGATGTGCCGCATGATGCTCAGCGGGGTGAACAACTTCACGATGCTGGCAATCCCGTTCTTCATCGTAATGGGTGAGATAATGGGAGCAGGACAGATTTCAGACAAGATAGTCGACGTGGCGAACCTCGCGGTAGGACGCTTCCGCGGCGGTCTGGCATATGTGAACTGTCTCGACAGTATGTTCTTCGGAGGAATCTCGGGTTCTGCAGTCGCAGACGTATCGTCACTTGGGTCCGTTGTCATCCCGATGATGGTCGACCAGGGATATGACAGGGACTTCTCCGTCGGACTCACAGTCACGACATCGTGTCAGGGAGTACTCATACCCCCGTCACACAACATGGTCATCTTCGCCCTTGCATACGGCGGCGGCGTCTCGATCGGAGATCTCTTCTATGCAGGATTCCTCCCCGGTATTGCACTGGGAGTAGGCTTCATGATCCTCTGCTTCTTCCTCGGCAAGAAGTACAACTTCCCGAAGGGAGAGAAGATGTTCAAGGACGAGAAGGTGAGATGGCTGGGACGCGGAGAGAACGGAAAGATGAAGATGGGACCGTGCATGAAGGTTCTGCTAAATGCAATCCTTCCTCTCTTCACACTGGTGATCATCCTTGTCGGAACAGGTGCGGGAATCTTCACGGCAACCGAAAGCTCGGCAGTCGCATGCTTCTATACATTCTTCCTGACATACTTCGTCTTCAAGAGTGCGAAGATCAGGGACTTCGGAAAGGTATTGAAGAACTCTCTCAAGACACTTGCAATCGTCCTGACACTCATTGCAACGGCGAAGTCGTTTGCATACATGATGACATTCCTGAAGATACCGGCGATGATCACAAGTGCAATCATCGGTGTTACGGCCAACCCGTACATCCTGATACTGCTCATAATGGTCATACTCCTCATCCTCGGATGCTTCATGGACATGGCGCCTCTGATCATGATCATGACCCCGATCCTGAAGCCGGTTGCAGAGTCGATCAATCTTCCTGCAATCCACTTCGGCATCATCATAATCTTCACACTTGCGATAGGACTATGTACTCCTCCTGTAGGATCGGCCCTCTTCGTAGGATGTGCAGTCGGGCACACGACGCTGGAGTCGACGACGAAGAAGATGCTTTCACTCTTTGCGACAATGGTGGTTGTACTCTTACTCGTAGCGTACATACCATACATTGTGAAGTGGCCTCTCTTCGGATATTGATATTCTCTTATCATAAACGGGTGCTGAGCGGAGTGCAGACTCCCCGCGGCACCTCTTTTTTTTGCCTTTATACGACGGAAAAGACTGGAAATCATTGTTCTCCGCTTCGGACACTAATGATTTCTTTTTGTACATTTCCGTTATCCTCAATTGACTATCTTTTTCGTGCCAAAAGAAATAGCATACGTTTTGTTCGATATTTTGCTTTTTTTGCTTAGTTTAAGTCAAAAATTTTTCTTTTTTTCTTCGAAAATCCGCATTTATAATGAGCCTCAAGGGCATGAGGGAGAAAAATACATGAAAAATACACCAACTTCTTCATGTTCATTACAAATGGAGGAGACTTATGAAGAAGTCAATTATCGCAATTATGCTCATCGCAGCACTCGTTCTTCCTGTATTCGCACAGGGCGGATCTGAAGCTGCAGCTACGACAAAGA
>CAVDOI010000210.1:0-2459 GCA_963610485.1 Lachnospiraceae bacterium | reverse complement strand
TCTTGTCATTCTTGAGAACGACGTTTGTGCTGACAGTGTTGGAGGTATTGCCTGCAGCATCCTTAATCCTGACATAGATCGTCTTTTCTCCGAGTTCATCGGGGATGATAAGCTTGAACGGGTTGTAGTATTCCTGTTCAGTTACACCGTCGAAGGAGTCTGACGTATTTCCCTGGATATACTTGACGCCGCTTCCCTCTTCCTGGGTGTAGAGGTAGAGATATACTTCACGCCCTGCCTCCGTACTCTTGCCGACTGTTGCGGTGACAGCTGATATGACAGGAGCAACAGTGTCGAGAAGAGCGACAGGATGCTCTGTATTGTAGTTCGTCTCGCTGAGCGGATCGTAAGCATCTGCTGCGATATCGAATGACTGGCTGTCCCATCCTGTCTTCTCGAATGTTATCGTATGACTCTTCGAGGCGACGATGTTACTGATATACCAGTAACCAGCTGCATTGGTGACAGTCTTGAGTTCGACGGAATCGGGTGTCGTTATTCTGACCGTGACACCCGAGTAGTCTGCCACACCCGTAAGCGATATGTTACCGTAGAGTGTCACGGCATCAGGAATGAGCTCGATGTTCTCTATCCTGATTTCAGGAGCGGCTTCGACTGCGACTATCTTCGTTACCTTTCTCGCATTCTCCCTCGTGAACTCGAATGTGTATGTTCCGACCGGCACATGCTCGAAGAAGTAAGTTCCGTCTTCTCCGGTTGTATAAGTGAACCCGGGGAGTTCCGCTATTGTTATCGTTATATCCTGGTACTGAGCCTTCGTGAGACCGTAGATTGTGACCTTGCCGCTTATCTTCGGAACTCTGAGACACTTCATCTCGATATCGGGAACAACGTAGGCATCGGAATACGATGTAGTCGGAAGGACGGCGATGTTCGTCGCATATGACGTTGTCTCAAAATCGTCGTACTCATATTTTATTCCACCGGAATAGTTGCCGGCAGGTACTGTGAACGAGTACGAACCGTCAGCTACTGTCGTTGTCGTCTTTCCTGTTCCGAGGAGGGACACCTTTATTCCGCTGAAATCTGAGCAACCCTGGAGTCGCACGAGTCCCGTGATTTCACCTTTAACGATTGCAAGTTCTGTCGTTCCGCAGTCTATCGGGGTATCATCCTTGACAGTGACTGTTTTGAGTGTTGCCGAACGGTAGTTATTCCTCGATACAACAATCGAATATTCACCGGCATACATCTTTGCAAGTGTGAAGTTGCCGTCGCTGTTTGTGATTGCCGAATAGATCAGTTCGGTGTTCGAAAGATTGGTTGCTGTAATGAGGGTTCCCGAATAGTCTGTAGCTTCTTCAAGTGTAACTTTACCCTTTACCGAGGTGTAGGCTATCTCGAGAGAAACAGTGTCAAGTGTCTTCTCTTCGCCCTTCCCTATCTGTACATCCTTGACTGTCACACTGCCGTAGCCGTCTCTGCTGAATATGAGTTCGTAGGTGCCGGCTGTGATGTTGTTGATGATGTACTTACCGTTTCTGTCGGTTGTCGTACTGAATGTAGTAGTTGAAGAGGTATCCTTCACGAGAACCTGGACTGCCGTATAGTCAGCTCCGCCTGTGAGTGTTACTGTTCCAGTAAGAGTTGAACTCTCGTTCTTGAGTGTGATTGTCTTCACTCCCGATATCCTGCCGTTCTCGAGCGATACCTGCTGGGTGGAATCTGAAATGAAACCTTCCTTCTGGAGCTTTATCGAATATGTATCACTGTCGAGTGAAAGGAAGTAATAGCTGCCGTCATCTGCCGTCGTTGTCGAATAGACCTTTGTCGAATCTGTGGTGCTTGTTGCTGTCACTGTAACACCGGAGTAGTTGGTGACACCTTCAAGAATGACTCGTCCTGTAATACCTGCAGATCCGATTACCATCGTCTTTGTCCCAATGTCATATGTGGAACCTCCGACTACGGGAATGGAATTGACGACTATATCGACATAACCGCTCTTGGTAATCGAAAGCGAATACGACCCGACAAGTATAGTCGAAGAGGAGAATTCGCCGTTCTCATTTGTGGAGAGCGTATATGGACTTACCGCGCCGTCCATATTAGTTACTGTAACAACCGCACCTGTAACTGCGGTGCCGGATGAATCAACCACCTTACCATTCAAAGTGCCGTAAGCACATTTGAGGAATCCCATATCGAGTGAGTAAGTTTTCCCCGATGATACAATTATTTCCTTGGAAATAGAATTGTAGCCATCCTTGGATGCCTTCACCGTATAAGTACCGTCACCTACTCTGAATTTGAAAGTGCCATCTGCTCCTGTTGTTGCATTATCAATGCGGGTACCATTGGAATCAGAGATAATTACAAAGATGCCCTCCGGCGTTGAACCATCTGAAAATGCTACGACACCATTGAACTGAACCCACCTTGTGGGAACCTTTTCTGCTTTCTTTGGCAACTCAACAGATAAGCAGGCTCTATTGCCT
>CAVDOI010000209.1:0-2459 GCA_963610485.1 Lachnospiraceae bacterium | reverse complement strand
CATAGTGGGAGGCATGCCCGATGCAGTCTGCAGCTTCATGGAGAAGCATGATCTCAATGAGGTGGGACTTATCCAGGAAAGCATCATTGACCAGTACAAGGATGATTTCTCGAAGTATGAAGAGGAGGATAAGAAACTTTTTCTGAGAAGCATTTATGACAGGATTCCGGCTCAGCTGATGAATCCCAACAAGAGATTCAATTATGCCTCAGTGAAGAAGGGACTTACATTTGACAGGAGCTTCGACAGCTTCATGTGGCTGACTTATGCCGGCGCTGCCCTTCCTGTATACAATGTCGCCTCTCCATCGATGCCCCTCGTTCTCAACGAAAAAAGCAGTCTCCTGAAGCTTTTCCTCTCCGATGTCGGTCTTCTTTCATACATGCTGGGAGAGGAGACGAGAAGGGCGATGCTTCTCAGACACGACGATGTCAACTACGGAGCTGTATTCGAAAATGCCGTGGCAATGGAACTCTTCTGCCACGGGTTTTCAGTTTTTTACTATAATTCGAAGAAGCACGGTGAAATAGATTTCGTAGTAGAGTACAAGGGGAATGTCCTTCCGGTGGAAGTGAAGAGCGGGAAGACATACCAGCGTCACAGTGCACTGACCAACCTTACTCTGATGAAAGATCAGTACGGTATCAATGACGCATTGGTCCTTTCCACATTCAATGTGAAGAAAGAGAACGGGATAACGTACCTTCCCGTCTACATGCTCATGTTCCTCAAGAGCGAGGAGCACGACCTCCCCGTCGTGGATTTCGAGCCGATAGTTCTCTCCTGACGACATGTTCCCTGAGTATCAGATAAAGGAGATTCAGGATGTGATAAGTGCCGGCTGGTGGTTCAATCACCCGGAAAAAGAGGGCGGACACTGAATTGAATATTCCTCATCCGCTTGTTATCCTTTTTCTGCCCTGTTGTACTCCGCCTCTCTTTCCAACCGGAGCCGGACGGGACGGCAGGCGGTGCTGTGGGTAGGAGGAAAAGAGTGTTCAGAAACCGTTACGTACACAGGGACATCGTCAAAGCATGGTCCGAGGATGGAAGTCATGTTTCATTTTACAACCCGATCACGAAGGAGAAGCCCGAATCAAGGGAGCTGGACTCTCTTTACTATTTCGATTATCCGAAATTTGACGGCAGGACTGCAGAAGAGATCGAGAGACTCGAAAATTTCCTCTCTCTGACACTTTCTGCACTCAAGTCGGGGAATCCCGGAATCATACGGGATGCAAACGAGGCGGGAAGAAGCTCGCTTCTCTTCCAGCATACCCGTCTTCCCATCTTCAACAAATTCGACTATATCAAATACGGAAATGGAGTCGAATCTCTGCGGGAACTGAAGACAATCAAGGGAAGGGGTTATTTCTCATCCTCCTACGTGGATCTCTGCGCGGACTTTCTCAAGCGTGTTACCGACTTTGCATCCGGCGACAGTATCGCACTGATGGACCTCGAAGCTGTTCTTCTCGTGCCGGGCGGGGGCATGAGTTTCATCATCGGCCCCTCTGCCTTCAACGCAATGAACCCGTATTTCGAGAAGAGGTTCGTCAAGTGCCCTTATGTCGACAAGGACTATGATATAAAGGGGGCGGTACTGGTGCTGCCGCTCGAGCCTGAAAAGGCCCTGATGCTATATGACCCGTCCATCTATGAACTCTCAGTGAGGAGCGGATCGACTGTTGCTCTTACTCCTCCTGATACAGATATCCTGAACATGGTCCAGATTTACAATAGTGATATCGACGGCGTTGTATACAAAGGCGGCAGGGAGAACCTCGACCGGCTTACGTCCCTCATCGGCACACCGTGTTACCGTGACGGCTATGAGTGGACGCGCGGCGACAGATTCCCGTTCTCTACACTTCTTTCCTTCATGTCCGTCAGAAATGAAGCGCTATCGGATCTCAAGAAGAATGTGAAGTCTCCGCTGCGTCCGTTCGTCAGGGCGATGAGGGAGTACGACAGCACGCATGCCATGCCGACAGGCAGGGAAACGTTTTACAAACGGTACCTCTATGCAGAAAGCCTCATAGCGGAGAGATAGTACTTCTCTGCATTTCTGCAGAATATGTTTTTCTTTTTTTCCTGGATGCATTATATTCAAAGGTATGACTAGGGAAAAGAAACTCGAACTCATCAAAAGAATGTACTGGGATTATATTATTTCCCCCTCTCAAATACTTGATAAAATCGAGGGGAGGGAGCCCTGGGCTGATGAAAGAGAGCGGAACAGAACCTTTGTAAGGACATTTGAAACTTTGAAATGGCATGAGACGGTCGCCATCTGGTCTATTGATCAGTGTATGGATTGTCTCGACAACAAGGAAATAGAGAAAAGCATCAGGAGGCAGCAGCGTGCCAGATTCGAATACCTCAGGGACTTTTTACACGGAAAGCCTGTATCCCCTCCAGAACAGAATTTTGAATGTTATAAGCGCATCGTGCCCCTC
>CAVDOI010000208.1:0-2485 GCA_963610485.1 Lachnospiraceae bacterium | reverse complement strand
GTCTGTCCGCTCCGCATGTAAGCCTCGTAAAGTCTCGCCTCGAACTCGAAGTCTGTTGTGGTCCACTTTGCGTCGCTCTTGAAAAGTGAGTCGAGGATTGTCTCGTCGAGGGTGTAGTTTCCCTTGCTGTTTCTGACGAACTTGCCGTCCGCATCCTTCTTTCCGAGAACATACTTGAGGATATCCACATTCTTCGGGAGGAAGGATCTGAACTCTTTCGTATCCTTGACCTTCATGTAGATATTTCTGAACTCATTCATGTTGTCGTCCATGAGCATGATGGCGTGATGAAGTTCGTGAAGGAAGGTCGTCGGGTCTGTATTCTGTCCGGCTGATATTACATTTGCCGCATATTCTGCTCTCGAGACGTCACGCCCTGTATTCTCTCCCCCCGCTGCCGTCTCACATTTGATTGTGTCCGTTCCTGCGTCGGCAGTAGATTTAAGACACGCGGCTGTTGCAGATGCTGGATCTGAGAGGTGGGGACAGGCTGACCGGGCCGGCTCGATACCGCTGTAGTTTCCGGGTGTGGCGGAAGAGTAGACATATATTTCATTACCCTGAAATCTTGCGCTCATATTTATAAAGCGTGAAAAAACGGGAAATTGTCAAAGAAATCGTCATTGCCGGAGAAAAAAGTGGATCAAGCCATGCAAAAAGGCCGTCACCCGGGGATGAACGGCCTTTCTCATGTATCGGGAGACGTCATAATCTCCACATATAGCTTATGGACGGAAGGATGAAGAACATCACGATAGTCGACGTCGTCAGAACGTAGAAGAGAAGCCTCAGCTTTATCGCATTGTATGAAATCAGGACGGCATCCTTCCTCATCTTGGCTCTCTTGGACGCTATCGCCTGATAGGTCATTATCATGATGACGGCGAGTGTGAATATATTGATCATGGTGGTGAGCGAGAATATTCCGGCGTCGCTTACCATGCTCAGACCCACGAGCATCGAGGATATGACACCGAAGAGTCCCGTTCCGAGCATTCCGATGCTGTCCTCGTCGGCATACGACTGACTGTAGAATGCGATGATGACCCAGATTACCACGCTGAAGAGGTTGATGAACGCCTTGAGGAATAACGATATGCCGGATCTGTTGGCTCTGACCGTTATCTCAAGCTGCGTCTTTATCGTGGTATCATAATCGATGGATGGGTCGTTGTTCGTGGAGAGGAGGTAGTTTATCCTCTGGACGAAGTTCTTTATTCCGTCATTCTCCTTCATGAGCCTGTAGCCGCTCGAAAGCGAGAAGTACGGGGAGAAGCCCGAAAGCCGGCCGATGCTGTTGCTGTCCCTGTCGGGGACGTAACGTATGTAGTTGGCGTCCATCGTCGGCGTTATGTACATCTTGAACTGGACGCTGTCGAGAGGATAGCGTGCGCTGTCGAATGACTTCTCGAACGAACCGCTGAACTTGACCTTCTGATAGCAGAGAGTGCGCAGTCTGCCGTCTTCGTCATAGTACTGCACCTCTTCAAGATCCTTGACAGTGCCGTAGCTGTCGGCAACGATCGTCCCGTTCCCGACATCGAACATCGTGTTCTTGTCCGTAAGGACGTTCGAACCCGTTTCTCCGGGATAGTATTCCGAGTCATGCTTCTCGATCCAGCTTTCGAAGTAGGATTCATGCTCCCCGAGCCATGTCGAGAAGACTATGTCGCCGCTCTGTTCTCCGCCCGTCTCCTCGTAATAATCGTTGATGATCTGGTCTGCAAGGACAGATGCGGCATAGTGGCGGAACATCTGACGGAACTCATCCTTGTCGAACTTGAAGTAGACCTGCATCCTCGTTTCGAAGCTTGATGACGAGGAGTCTATGTTCTTTATCTTCTCCAGAACCGAGCCGACCTTCACCTCAACATAGTAGGCATCTTCTTTGTGGTCCTTGTCTGTTCCGGCAAGTATGTCATGATACTCCCTCTGGACGGGATCGTACTGGTCATATATCTCGCTCTCGTCGCTTCCCGTTCTGTAGGATGCCGTCTTTTCGATCTTCTCTGTCGTTACTGTAACTATGCAGTAGATGATGTAGATAAGAAGGGGAATCGTCACAAGGAGAGTCGAGAAAACAAGGGACCTGCGTTTCCCGGAATTGAGCACCGCCCAGTTATATGAGAAGAAAAGAGGCTTCTCCTCCTTCTCCTTCCCTTTTTCGAATTCCCTGTTCAGTCTGATAACTTCCGGCAGTTCCACACCGTCGTCGAGTATTACCGACACGGGAAGCGAGAAGAGAGCTGCCGCGAGCTTTATTTTCCTGACCGCTATTTTTTCCTTTCCGTCGAGGATTCTTTCGAGCCTCTCTTCCTTTATGGACAGAAGACCGGCCAGCTCAAGTCCGTACTCTCTCCTGAGGAGCTCTTCGAGCGCCCTCATCTTTTCTCTTTGTTTCTGACTGAGTTCAATCTTTCTCATTTCTTCAAACCCTGAATCGCAATTATAGAGAGATGAAGAAACAAGATAAAGAGAGAAAGAT
>CAVDOI010000207.1:0-2501 GCA_963610485.1 Lachnospiraceae bacterium | reverse complement strand
CCTCGAGTTTTACTGGATTCATTTTGACAGTCATGGAATCAACGAGCTTTACAACAGCATGGACAAACATCTCATAAGCGTCCGAGACAGAGCGCTGACAGAACATCTTTTCAATTCACTTTTTTCCGTATTTGCAAGAGGCGGGCAGCCTAAAGATGCGACAATCAACAAAACGATAACAGACATTCTGACGTTGTTTTTCGAAGATGATTCTGTGAGTACAACAAACACCCAGAAATTCGAAGACGTCATCAATTACATTAATAATAATATAGAGAAAAAAATTTCAAATGCGACACTTGCAAAAATGGTGAACATGAGTGAATTCCATTTCATACGTTCTTTCAAAAAAGAAATGGGAATGTCTCCACATGAATTCATTCTCAAATCAAGAGTAAATACGGCATCCTTTCTTTTGAAAGCCACAAGTCTCACACTGTCGGACATAACATATAAATGCGGATATGCTAACGAAGCTGCTTTCAGTAACAGCTTCAAGGCTTTCACAGGAACCACGCCGCATAAGTTCAGACAGGACGCAATCAACTCTTCTTCAAAACGCAGCCGCATAGCCAACCTGGAATTACTCGAGAAATAGAGGGTAAAATAAAAGGAGCCGGAAGAAACCCGGCCCCGCAGATGAATGACTGTTTACGACTCAGAGTGCATCAGCCCCCATAAGCTCCTTGTAATTGGATGGAGTGACAACCATTGCATCAACTGCTGTTTCCATCGCATAACTCTCACCATTTATGACATTGAGCAGAACCTCAACAGATCCACGGCCGACAGAGGATGCAGGGAAATAAGTTGCTGCCTTCATAGCAGACTTGCTGCCATCAGCATTCCATTCGTCCTTGGCCAGGTATGCACCGAGTCCCACGACACAGGAAGAAGAAGCCAGTCCGGCCTGTTCAACTGCGCGCAGAGCCCCGATTGTTCCCTCTTCGTTGGCACCTGTTACGAGCCATGTCTTGATTTCGGGATGAGCTGTAAAAATAGCATTGGCAACATTGAAACCCTTATCTGTTGTCCCGTCGTAGTCAGCAAAGTAGATTCTGCTCTTGTCAAAATCCGGACATTCCGATGTGAACTTGTCATACTCACCCTCGGCCCTCGGTACACACGAAGAAACAGTATCCATCGTCATGATGAGAAGGGCACATGTCTGGTCGTTGACCAGATTGTTTTCCTTTGCATAGTCTGCAAGCCATTTTCCGTTTGCTTCACCGATTACATATGCATTGATGCCGACCCACGGAGCAATCTTCTCACCGTTTTCTTCAAGAGCGTCATCTGCTGCAACGACGGGAATTCCCGATGGCTGAAGCTTCTCGATGACTGCACGCGAAAGAGTCTGGTCAGGTGTACACGTTACGATACCCGCTGCATTGTTGGCAATTGCATTATCAATGGCTCTCAGATATTCCTCCGGGCTCATCTTTGCATCAACATAGATGAATTCATATCCTGCTTCAACTGCAGCAGCTTTTGCAGCTTCACCTTCGTCGATGAACCAGGTCTGGTCTCCGGCTTTGTATATGCCATAGATCACACCCTTGCTTGAAGAGCTTTTGCCCTCTTCCTTCCCGCCGGCGGCGAATACGAATGACACAGCACAAATGAAAACTAAAAGAACTGTTAATACTTTTTTCATCTTCTCTTCTCCTTTTTTCCTTTTTCTTTTTTATTTCGAGGCAAGAGCCTTCTTGCTTGCTTCAAGAAGCGCCTTCTCCCTATTTGTCCGTCTGATGTAGTCACTTGTCAGAGCAAACAGAAGAAGAGCACCTCTGGCGACGTACTGCCAGAAACTCTGGACATTAACCATGATAAGACCAGTATTGAATGCCTGTATCAGGAAAACGCCTAAGGCGGTACCGACCATATCTCCAACACCACCGGTGAAGGAAACTCCTCCGAGGACAACTGCAGTAATGGCATCAAACTCAAGATTGACGTTTGCCGCAGGCTGTCCGGAATGCATACGCGAGCTGAAAATAACGCCGCCGAGAGCTGTAACAGCGCCCATCATTACGAATAGAACCGTTATTATTTTCTGTGGATTCAACCCTGCCAGCCTAGCTGCGTCCTTGTTCCCTCCTATGGCATACACACTGCGTCCGAACTTTGTCTTTCCGAGCACAACACCGAAAAAAACAAGCAGCAGAACCATAATCCAGACGGAAAGAGGGATTGTAAGGAATCTTGTTCCGCCGATCCACAGGAATGTTTTATCCGTTATACTTACAGGCCTTCCGTCGCAGAGAATGTAGGCAAATCCTCTGAATACGAACTGCGACACCAGTGTTGCAATGAACGCTTCGATTTTGATTTTGTTCACCATCCATGCATTGAAGAAACCAACAATCACTCCTGATAGCAATGTAATTATCAAAGCAGCAAAGAACGGAACACCGCGAGAAACCAGCAGTGCCGAGAGAACACCGGTGAATGCACAGACAGAGCCGGGAGAAAGATCATTCTGTCCTGCTATGATAAGG
>CAVDOI010000206.1:0-2512 GCA_963610485.1 Lachnospiraceae bacterium | reverse complement strand
CCACGGGACAGGTCTTCGGCGAGTCTTATGCACTCTCGTCCGAGCCGCTTATGGTCGACGTCGTCGCAAAGGAAGATTCACTCATCGTATTCGTGAACATCAGGAGACTCCTTGATGAAAGCAATGCCGGAAAAGGATGGTACGGAACTTTCATGAAGAATCTTCTTTCAATCACTTCGAAGAAGAATATGATGCTCTCCCTCCGTATCTTCTGCACGACGCCGAAGACGATACGCGCTCGGCTCCTGACATATCTCTCGGGACTCTATCTCAAGAACGGATCCAGGACGTTCGTCGTTCCTTTCGACAGGCAGCAGATGGCGGACTACCTCAATGTCGAGAGGACTGCGCTTTCGAAGGAACTGGGACGCATGAAGAGAGACGGGATGCTGGACTGGAAGAAGAACAGCTTCACGCTGCTGATTGATGCGTAACATGTTTAACGCATTGTACTACAAGTATATAAACATGCTGTGTCTGTTCTGGTTACGGGGCGTCCGTATCGTGAGAGAGCACTTATTGGGCTGTGTGTCTGTATATCAAAGGGGATTCATATAGTTTGATGATTAAAGAGAACAAAATTTACGTATCTCACTTTGTTGTAATTTCTTAATGTTTAACTAGTTATACAGGAATCGGTACCATTTTTCTCCTGAAGATTCCGCCAAACGTCGGAAAAATAATTCGCCAAACGTCGGAAAAATAATTCGCCAAACGTCGGAAAAGTATATATAATTCATGATTGAACTGAATGATGCCACATTATAATATGAAGGACGAAAAGAATGAGAGAAACCGTGGAATATAGAAAACGGATTGCTGACGATATCCTCTGTCGAAAACTGGAGGGGAAAGGAGCTGTTCTGATAGATGGCCCCAAATGGTGCGGAAAGACGACCACGGCAGAACAGATTGCCGCAAGTGTTCTGTATATGGACGATCCGGACAAGAAGGAACAGAACATTGCCATGGCAGCGTTAGCTCCCAAGCGACTGCTTCCAGGGGAGACTCCGAGGCTTATTGATGAATGGCAGCTGGGTCCGAAACTATGGGATGCCATCCGTTTTGAAGTTGATCACAGAAAAGAATTCGGACAGTTTATACTTACCGGATCTTCTGTTCCTGTTGACAGCAGTGAGATCACTCATTCCGGTACCGGGCGTTTCACCTGGCTGACCATGCGCCCCATGAGTCTCTTCGAATCGGGGGATTCTTCAGGAGATGTAAGTCTCAAGGCCCTGTTTGACGAGAATGAAGAAATTGACGGAACATCCAACATCGACATTGATCGTCTGGCCTTTCTTGTCTGTCGTGGCGGATGGCCGGATACCCTGAATATGAAGGATGAAATAGCCCTTGACCAGGCATATGATTATTACCAGGGAGTAGTCAACAGCGATATCAACAAGGCAGACGGAGTGCAGAAGAATCCACGGCGTGTGGAAAAGCTTATGCGCTCATATGCCAGGAACCAGGGGACACAGGTAGCAGACTCCTTGCTCGCTCAGGATGTTGCTGCAAACGAAGAAAGTTCCATTAATAAGGAAACGGTAGCATCCTATCTGAATGCGCTCAGAAGGATATTCATCGTAGAAGATATGCCTGCATGGAATCCCAACCTCAGGAGTAAGACGGCGATACGCACTTCAGATACCAGGTACTTCGTCGATTCGTCCATTGCCGCGGTCGCACTAGATATCGGGCCGGACGATCTTGTCGGGGATCTCAGGACTTTCGGCTTCCTCTTCAAAACTCTCTGTGTCCGGGATCTCCGGGTCTATGCCGATTCTCTGAACGGTACGGTCTATCATTACCGAGATAAGGACGGGCAGGAGTGTGACGCCGTTGTACATTTGAGAAACGGCAGGTACGGCCTCATAGAAATCAAACTGGGAGGGGAGAGGTTTATCGAGGATGGTGCAAGGAGTCTGAAGAAGATGGCAGCAAGTATTGATACCGATAAGATGAAGGCGCCTTCATTCCTGATGGTGCTGACCGGCATCGGAGATTATGCATACCGCCGTCATGACGGAGTTCTGGTCGTTCCTGTCGGCTGTCTTAAGAACTGACATGCACCCCTGACGTATCTTTTCGATACCGGGCTTTCAGAATCGGGAAGCATGCAGGATGTTGCAGAAGATCTGTCTGCTGACGCATACACTGCGGTATATGAATGCGCCGGTATCCCGTCATGTTGAAATAAGGTTGCTGTAGTACTTGGTTTTCCCCGAGAGCACGTCGTTGTAGAAATTCTGCTTCCAGTCGATGAATGCAATGCTGTCCTCTATCTCCTTCATAGACTCGAGCAGTGCTTTCTTCTTCTTCTCAAGTATGACCTTTCTTTCGGGTATGGAAGACTCACCCATAAGACACAGTTCAAGATATTCCTTCATTTCGCTGATAGTCATTCCGCAGCGCTTCAGGCATCCGAGACTCTGTATCCACTTGATGTCGTTGTCACTGAATACCCGGTAGTTGTTTCTGTCCCGTTTTACATTGGGGACAAGTCCTT
>CAVDOI010000205.1:0-2537 GCA_963610485.1 Lachnospiraceae bacterium | reverse complement strand
GTACAGGGGCTTTGTTGAATATTTGCTTGTCTTCAATGATATTCAACATCCTTCGGATATAACAAATGTCGAATGAATCAATGATTGGCAGGAGGTGCCCTCTCATGGCATTTGATACTGCTCCTGCAGGAGTTTAAGGTCCCGGATCCGGTAACGGTATGCAGGCAGGGTCTCTTTTCGGGACTGTACCGTCCCGGCAAGGAACCTTTACGTCTTGAGCTGAAAAGCACCGGCACCGCAGTCTTCCGCCTGTTCGCTGACGGTAAGATATTCCCCGCCACGTAACGGAGGATATGACATACGACAAGGCAGCCTCCAGCCTCCTGAGGATACCGGTATTACAGGAAAAACCGGAAAGAATAAGAACAAATGGAGTTTTTTACAGCCGGAAAGCAGAAAAGTTTGACAAAATCGGGAAAAAAAGTGTTTAGATAATAGGAGATAAATAAAATGAAAAGATTAACCGTCCTGTTGCTGACACTGATGATTCTTCTGCCGCTTGGAGCAAAGTATTCCCCATCCTTCTCGTTATCGGGGGGAGTGGAGAGCCTCGGCTTCAGATATCACAGTATGAGAGGGAGAGTCGATGTATCGGTCCTGTCCTATACTGCGGGTATAGTCACAGTCTCGCTTCCGGTGACAGTATCATATGTGGCGGAGTCGAATTCGGTGAAGGGACTCGTGAGCCCCGTACACTACAAGAACGGCGTCGGCCTTGAAGTAGCAATAGCGAACGACAGATACGGCCTCTCGTCCGCCCTCTATTACGGCTACGAGCATTTCACGGCGGAGAATGCGATGATGAAATACCTCGAGATCGAGGCTTCCCCCATCTTGATACTCGGGGAGCACACAGCTCTGCTTCTTCCCCTCTCCTACACATATACACCCGAGGGAAACGAATACTCGCTTTCCCTCAGGGTGAGGATAGGAGGCGAGATATGAAGCTTCTGCTCCTCGTATTGACACTCATCGTCAGCCTCTTTCCGTCATGCACACCCGACAAAACCCTCACCGAAAGGGATATCTACCTGATATCGGTATCTGATGACTTCTACAATGAAAACAATTACAGCACTCTCAAGACCACGATAAGCGACCAGGCTGCGCTTATAAGCCAGATAGGGACACTGGGGAATGTACACGTCTATGCATTTATCAGCCATCAGGGAAAGAGATACATATCCACTCCTGACAAGACACCCGTCTTCAAGCCGGCAGACAGCGCCTGCAATATACTGGAAGACCCGGCAGATGCGGCATTCAATCACTTCGAATACATCCCGTCCTCCACAGAGACAACCATCAACTGGACAATGGATGACGTGCTTGAAACAGCGGGCAGTCTCCCCACCGGCGAAGATGACCTCATAATATTCACGTACTCGGGACACGGGGAGGAAAACACAGGCGCTCTGATAACATATTACAGAGGAGCGTACAGAGACGGGGAAGGAAAACTTCACCTGCTTCACGATACGACGAACAGGGAGGCCGTCATCGAAGCCTTCTCCTCGATATCGGGAAAGAAGATCTTCTTCCTTGATTCCTGCTATTCGGGGAACTTCATATCAGAAGGCACACTCAATACACTTGATACCTTCTCGACAGATGAAGACTACTATGAAGGAGAAGATTACATAAGCGCGATTAAGTGCAGCACACTTACACGTAAGACGGACACCACCCCCTCCCTCTGGATAATGGCAGCGGCCGGACGCAAGCAGAAGGCGAACGACTCGACAGACAATGCAGATTCCGCAATACAGGAACACTTCGGCGCCTTCACCTACTACCTTCTCAAAGCCCTGGGATACAACATGGACAAGAACGAAAGCGAGAAGAAATCCTCCTCCCTCACCTTCTACTCCATCTACTCCTACATAATGGCGTCCTTCCCCTCATCCGAAATCAAGGGCCAGACTCCCCGCACATCCCTCAAGAGGCTGGATGTGAAACTGAGGTGAATAAAACCGGGCTGTCAGACACACTTAACAGCCCGTTTAACAAGATAGAAAGCAGAACTCAGGTTGCAGCTATGATTGTAGCCTTGATATAGCCGACGAACTGGATATCAACACCCCACTCTGCTATTTGCCCTCTAGTTGAATCGTTTGTCGCCGGATTGATAGTCATCTTGATCGAGAGAGGAGACGTATATGTAAAACTGGTACTACCGTCCACAATCGTAGTCTCCGCAGGATTAAAGGTGAGGCTCCTGTCCGCATCACTCTTTTTCGTCAATCTGTCTGCAGCAGTACTGAAGGTAAGTGAGCCTATATTTTTATCACCTGCATCCTTGATCTCAACATCGAAATTGATTCCGTTATCTTCGCTTTCATCAGCCGCTGTCGAACCTTTGTCTTCTATACTGGCACACCACATCATGAAGGTATTCCTTGTCTCATCCGAGCTTTCATTCCCGACAAACGTAATCTTGATGTTGACTTTGTTGGAACTCTGCTTCAGCCAGTGAAGATAAACAGTACTCTCTACAGAACTCGTCGTAGTACTGGATGCAGAAATGATCGGAAAGA
>CAVDOI010000204.1:0-2554 GCA_963610485.1 Lachnospiraceae bacterium | reverse complement strand
CTCCTTCCCTACATCTACAGGACATACGCAGAGTTCCACAGGGACGGGAAGCCGGTAACCAGGAGCATGGAACTTATGTACGGAGACATAACGACAAGGCTTGCAGACGAAGGCGACAAGGAGTTCGCCGTCCGGAATCTTCCCTTCGGAAGGGAGAAGGCATACGCTTTTGAAGACCAGTATTTCTTCGGCTCAGACATGCTCGTGGCACCGCTCTTCAAGGGGGAGAAGAAAAGAAGAATATGGCTTCCGGAGGGAATATGGTTCGGCTTCGAGACGAATGAAAAACTTGAAGGAGGGAGGATGATAGAGTACACTCCGCCGGAAAATATCATACCGGTATTCGTGAAGGACGGAACGCTCATTCCGACAATGGAGTACACACCACAGGCAGCAAGTCCGTCCGACAGGGTGGTTCTCGTATCATACGGGAATACGGAAGGCTCATCGACATACGTCTATGATGATGACGGGGAGACGACTCGAGACAGCGGCATCTGGATAAAGCTCACGGTAAGAAACGGGAAAATCGAAAAGGAGGGGTCTTCAAAGTGGCATTTCAAGAGGTTCTCTCTCTCCTCTTCCCTTTAAACCGACAAGGCTTAATTATACTTTTGTTGACCTGCTCAAAACGAGTTATGTCACATGATGGTAAACATCAAACACTATCTGGTTAATTTGTCTAATTCTGAGCCCTGGAATTACAAATTGTCTAAAGCCAATCGACAAAAGAAGAACGGGGGTGGCGGGAAAGCATCCAGCCTTCCCGCCTTATTCCCGCCTACATGAAGACAAACCGGACGACAAACAGTATTACCGACACAATTACGAAGATTGTCCCGATAATTGCTCCTCCCGGAATTCCGGCGTAGGGACGTCCGAACATGTCCGTATACCCGGTCAGACTGAAGAAAATCATCACAATCCCGACAACAGCCAGGATAATCGCCAGTGCAAGCATATCAAATCCTCCTTGATCTCATACTTATGAGGAGTCCGGAAGCCGCGCCTCCGTACTATCCGTATAGTTATTATCGGAACAAAGTGTCCAAATCATCGGACACGAAACAGAGAAAACTCTCTGTGATGAGAGAGACTGGACAGAAGCAATGAAAAAGCCCTGCTTACACCCGGGAAACTATGAAAAACAGAGGATAAAGGCTGCAGGAACACATGAGAGAACAGCAGACATTCGAAAAGACTTTCTCCATAAGCTCTCAATGCGGCTGTGTAACGAGAAGCAGGTTATTGTCACGGTGAGTCTGAAAGTCAGGAGCATACCGGAAGAAGCCGATACGAAGAGACTCCCGGGATGGATAGCGGATGCTCCCGGGGGATCTTCCTGTATATGCTGGAATACAAGGCGGAAGAAACATATTCTCAGGCACCGGCTTGACGCGGAAAACAGCCCCGGCGCCAGAACTGTCGTCCGTTGTCGGCCGGGTCGTCGATAAGAGTGTGGAGGATCTGCCTCTGGAGCAGGCGGGAACCCGGGAAGCAGGAAACGGGATTCTCCGTACCTATGGAGCGAGGCAGTTCAAATTCCGGCCGGATCATCATTAACGCCTCAGGATGTGAAAGACGTACATATTCCACTTTCTGCAGCTCAGCCTTGTCTCTTCCTGTATTTTATACGCCCCTCTCCGATGAAGCCTTCAATCCTTCCTTTTGCAAGAAGGATATCAACAGTTTTCCTCAGTTTCCTGCTGATACCCTTGTACCCAAGACCGGATGCAAGCTGTGTCAGAGTCATAGGCTCATCCAGAGCTGAAATAATCATTTCATCAAACTGATTATCCTTGGCAGTTCTCGATGAAGAGTTGAAATACGGATGTATCGGGATTACGACGCTGAGATAATCGCGCTCATCATTCATCAGGAATTCCGGCTTTCCGGATCCGTTTCTTTCCAGAGCGGCAAAGGCGTTCGGAAATCCTGTATTCCTTCCCTCCGTCAGATGAAGCTCCTTGAGGAAATCCCCTATTCTTCTGTTACGGTAGACTCTTCCTCTGAGATTATAGTTTCTTATTGCATCATCGGAGATGCTCCTGTCAAAACCGGGGGTCGAAGTAATCTCTATCGACACCTTCTCCACCCTGACTGTGATCGGTTCCTGTCTCTGATAAGACCTGTGATACACCGCATTGGTCAGAATCTCCTCGACAGCTTCATACGGGTAGTTGAAGATTCTCTCTGCTTCAGCCTTGTCTGCATGTTTTATGACGACCTCCTCGATTATGATGTCCTTTATATACTGCAGTGCCGCTCGCAGCTGATTCTGGAGAGTCCCCGTGAAAACCTTTTCAATCATGTTGGTTCCGGTAGGATCGCTGATATGGACAAGCTCGATACGGGCATAGGGGAAATACTTCTGTGTTTTGTCGGAGAACATAAGGATACCGACATTGAGAGGCTTCATATTCTCCGGGCTCCCGGATATAAGCCTCATATCCCGGGCGAGAGAGACAAGAGAAGTCACCTCAGAAGCGGGATACATTCTGCTTCCGCTTTCATATAGAAATGCTCTTATCTGTTCTCTGCTGAGATCTTCGAC
>CAVDOI010000203.1:0-2554 GCA_963610485.1 Lachnospiraceae bacterium | reverse complement strand
GTTTTATGATATAATATTTATTGTTTCTTATATAATAAAGAAACAAATATAAATAAGACTAAAATAACATTATATGGGAATTAAGTTGAATCCATTTAACAGTTTTTAAGTAGTATTACGAGAGCATGTTATGGATATGAGAAAAAATACCCGGCTATGATTGCCGGGCACTGTTGTGTTATTTCAGGAATTCGGGTATTGCACCGCGGTTGTTGAAGATTTTACGCTGCTGCGAGTCAAGAATCTTCTTGCGCATTCTTATCGACCTGGGAGTAACCTCGACAAGCTCGTCGTCCTTTATGAACTGAATGGCAGCCTCGAGAGACGGCTTTACAACCGGAGTCAGGGAGACTGCCTCATCCTTTCCTGCAGCACGTAGGTTTGTCAGCTTCTTCGTCCTTGTAGGGTTGATAAGAAGATCAAGATCCTTGTTCCTCTCTCCGACGACCTGTCCTTCATATACAGGATCACCAGGGACGATGAAGAAGCGCCCTCTGTCCTCGAGCTCCCAGATGCCGTAAGCCACAGCCGTTCCGGCCCTGTCCGAGACAAGAGAACCTGACTGCCTGTCCGGGAAATTACCTTTATATGGTTCATAGCCCTTTACGAGAGTGTTCATGACCCCCAGACCTCTTGTATCTGTAAGAAATTCGTCCCTGTATCCGATGAGACCGCGGGCGGGTATCTCGAACTGGATCTTGACTCTGCCGCCAGCCGTATATTGCATATCGTTCATTACAGCCTTGCGCTTGCCGAGCTTCTCCATGACAGTACCGCTGTATTCCTCCGGACAGTCAATGTAAAGATATTCGATAGGCTCGGTCTTGTTCCCGTTCTCATCCTTCTTGAATATGATATGGGGCCTTCCGACACTGAGCTCATAGCCGTCCCGCCTCATCTCCTCGACGATGATGGCCATCTGGAACTCTCCCCTGCCCTTTACCGTGAAAGTATCATCAGGGTTCTTCTCAATCCTTATGGAGACGTTCTTGAGAGCTTCCTTCTGGAGTCTCTCCCAGATCTTTGCTCCTGTTACGGCCTTTCCTTCAGTGCCTGCAAGAGGAGATGTATTCTGGCAGAAGAGCATGCTGACAGTGGGCTCGTCGACCTTGATTCTCGGAAGCGCCTTGATCTCTTCCTTTGTACAGATCGTATCGCCTATGGAGACATCGCTGACACCGCTGAGAACTATGATATCCCCCGGTTCGACGTCGTTGGTCTCCCTGAATGTGGGGCCGTCGTAGCTCTGGAGCCTCGTGACTCTAAGGGGTTCTTCCTTCTCTTCCTTTATGCATATAAGCTGGTCGTTTGTGGATGCAGTTCCGTTGATGACCTTGCCGACAGCAAGACGGCCGAGGAAGTCCGAATAAGACAGGTCTGATACGAGCATCTGAAAAGGCTCCTCATCGTCGTATTCGGGGGCCGGAATATAATCAAGAATTGCATCAAGAAGCGGATGAAGATTATCGGTGATCCCAGTCGGCGTAAGGCCGCATTTTCCGTCCCTTCCGTTGGCATAGAATACGGGAACATCGAGCATGCTCTCGTCGTTGCTGAGTTCGAGAAGAAGGTCATAAACCTCATCCAGGACCTCCTCAGGCCTTGCATCGGGTCGGTCTATCTTGTTGATTACAACGATGACGGGAAGACTCTTCATGAGAGCCTTCTCAAGGACGAATCTCGTCTGGGGAAGAGGCCCTTCCGCTGCGTCGACGAGAAGAACGACGCCGTCCACCATGCTCAGGCCCCTCTCGACCTCACCTCCGAAGTCTGCATGGCCCGGGGTGTCGATGATGTTGATCTTGACTCCTTTCCAGTGTATTGCACAGTTCTTTGCCGATATTGTGATACCTCTCTCTCGCTCGATATCACCACTGTCCATTATCCTCTCCTGACCGCTGTCCTTCAAAGCGAGTCCGCTCTGCTTGAAGAGTGCATCGACAAGCGTCGTCTTGCCGTGGTCTACATGTGCAATGATTGCTATATTACGTATATTTTCGTTTTTCTTCTTCATATCAAAATACCGAAATGTAATATATAACAAACTTCAAATTATGAAAACACCTCTTATTCATTATTGGACAAAGAATTGAAAAATGAAAAAGAGAGAGCCCTCAGAAGACTCACTGCTTATCGCATCAGATTTGAATCGAGCGTATTCATGACATAAGAGGCATAAACACAAATCATTCATTATGATCTGAAAATCCGCTCAACATGTGCTATGGAACATCGCCACTGCGTATGTTACTCTGCTAATGGCACTGCCGTGAAACGGTGGACGGTTGACCTCCCGGATCTGTAACAGGATATTCAGGAGGGTTCCTCCTGAATTCTTCGATAATGTTGATGAAGGAGGTGGATTATGAGTGATTTTGAAATACTAATGATTGTTTTCACAGTTATTGGAATGATGATTGCCTTATATAGTTCGTTAAAAAAATAACCGTCCTTTACCTCAAAACGAGAACGGTTATTTATATTAACTTAAATCATTGAGGTCAACCGTCCGCTGGCGGTGCCTTTCTATCTATAATATATGGAAGATCATGCC
>CAVDOI010000202.1:0-2587 GCA_963610485.1 Lachnospiraceae bacterium | reverse complement strand
GTCGTAAGTCCGCGGTAGGAAAGTGTATCTTTATATACAGCTTTGCTTTCAGAAGCGGCTTCAGTCTGAGCCTTCGGTGCCGTTACATCGGCAACTGTTACAGTTGTCTCTTCGACAGACTTCACGACATAGGAGTTGAGAAGCGCCATAGCCTCGCTTCTGAGTGTATCAACTACAGAAAGGAGGAAAGCGTCTGACTGCTCGGGGTATGTGAGAACGAGTGTATCGCCGTCGAGTTCGTAGGATACAAGTGCCGCCTCCTCGGGATAAGCTCTGTTGATAAGACCTGCAACAGCCTCGACTTCCTCAAGCCCTACTCCGCTCGGGAGGGTGATGGAGGACTTTGTGTTGTCAACAACGACAGTCGTGTTGAATCCCTTGTATGTGAGTGTATCTGAATAGACGGACTCTTCGACAGCCTCCTGAGATAGAGAAGCACTCTCTTCAGCCTTCACGACCGGAGTCTCTTCTGCCTTTTCTTCAGTCTTTGTCTCTACGACGCTCTGGGATACGACAGCAGGCTCATCTGCCTTGGCCGCAGCAGCTGTTTCTTCAGTCTTTGCCGCCTGAGCAGGTTCCTCTGCCTTGACTGCAGTCTCCGCAGTCTTCGTTTCTGTCTTTACGGCAGTGCTTTCCTCAACCTTTGCACTTGTCGTCTGGGAGGTTTCAGCCTTCTTCTGACAGGATGAAAAGAGGATGAGAACGGAACATAAAACAAACAATACTAATAATACTTTAGATTTCGTATTCTTCATAATCCACACCTATGTTAGTTTTTCAGTTTCTGATGATAAACATTGTTAAAACTTAATTCAATTTATCCGGTTACAAATATTGCCGTCAAATTGACCCATTTGCCGCTCTTTCAGAGGAATAACGGCGGATAGATCAGAATGTTGTCCTGCTGCCGAACGGATGACGTGACCTTTCAGACCAGTTCACGCCCGACGTGCTGTTATGATATAAGCCGTAAGACATTCTACTCTTATCGAGATAAACGACATAAAGGTCGTCCTTTATAGATGAATCCAGAATCATCTCAACATGATTTGATGATCTGACACTGGTCAGATCGGCCACTTCGTGACCTTTAATCATATAAAAGAAAGCCGGTGTCTCATTAAAAGAAGCCCTGCAATAGTCAGCATAAGCTTCGGGAGATACCGCCTTATGAATGTTACCGGCAATGAAATCTGTATTCCTGTATGTAAATATCTTGCCGTCTTCGACAGCACTCTCGGGAAAGTCATTCCTGTAATGAGTCATATCTATGAAGTAGTAGTAACCGTCATAGACGAAATAGTTTATAACATGTCCTCCGCCGTCAGCGTATTGATAATGAAATGTACCCCATTCTTCGTAGTCATCCTCGAGGAGATATATCAACCAGTTGGTGGACGTCGAACAGTTTCCCCGGTTGAGTGCTACGGCATAATAACCCGGACAGTGTTTCTCCCAGTCATATCCATTGACAGGATCATTGACTCTTACATTGAGTGAGTCGCCGTCTGTATCAGTGCAGAAATCACTGATCTGATAGAGCTGTATGGCTTCATAAAGATTCCCTATTACGGCCTTTTTGACAGCCGGACTGAAGTTTACGATGGATGCTATCTGTTTGTTTGTGTATCGGGATTTTCCGAAGGAGGAAGCCGGAACCCACCAGACTCCTTCATGAACCTTGACTGAGAAGTCGGCATTCTCACGGAGATTCCATGTGTCTTTTGTGTCTCCGTCGACATAAGCAGAAGCCATCGTATCCACGGCTTCATCAATCTTGACCTCCAGAGACGCACAGGAAACCAGCAGAACAATCAACAAGGCACATAAAAATATCTTCTTCATCCGATCTCACTTCCTTCAGACGTAATCTTAAGTCTTCCCTTGAAATCTTTAAAGATTTTCTTTGCAAAATAAAAACGGGCCGTGGTTTCCCGCGACCCGATATCCCAATCCTGGATGAATCAGAATGTGTACTTGAGACCGACTGTTCCGCCGACTTCGATGCCCGGCTTGTTGATCGACCACTGGCCAGTGACTTCGCCGAAGAGGGAGAAGTTATCATTGAATCTGTAGTCGACACCGAGACCTGCTTCGACAAGGCCTGTGAACTGACCCTTGTTTGCTCCGACACCGAATGTGACGCCGCCGCCGAGAAGAGCATAGAAGTCGAACTTGTCAACAGATGCGAATGTCCATCTGACATAAGCACCGGCCATAGCGTAGGATGTGAGATCGTACTGACCCTTGAGGCCGAGAGCGAAGGAGGATCCGAGCTTGGCTTCAGCTCTGAGACCGAATCCTGCAACAAAGCCGCTATCCCATCCGTAATCACTATGCTTGATGTTGTACTTCGGAGTAGCTGTTGCTGCAATCGAGAAGCCCTTGAATGCCTTTTCCTTCTCTGCAACGACAGGTGCCGATACAGGAGATACTGTTGCAGCAGGTGCAGTTGCCGTTTCAGCAGGAGCTGTTGTCTCTGCAGGAGCTGTTGTCTCTGCAGGTGCTGTTGTCTCTGCAGGTACGACAACCGTCTCTGCCGGTGCTGCCGGTGTTTCGACAGGAGCTTCAGCCTTGACGACAGGCT
>CAVDOI010000201.1:0-2612 GCA_963610485.1 Lachnospiraceae bacterium | reverse complement strand
AATCCTGATATCCGTTGCCTTGTCCATGAGTTCTTCAAGCCTTTTCTTATCCATACTTTCTCCTCAGCGCATCAGCGCCAGTTCCTTCTTCTCTTCGTCTGTCAGACCCTTTGTCTTTATTATATGCGACATGAGTGTAAGCTTTGCAGCCTGCTCGAGGCACTCGAGCCTGTCGAACGCATTGATGAGGCTCTTTCCCACTGCCAGTGCGCCGTGGTTTTCCAGGAGGACTGCGTTTGCTCCTTCAGCCACCGCATCGCTCACCTTCTCTGCAAGAAGCACCGTCCCCATCCTTGCATATTCAACCTTCCTCACCCTGTCAAGGAGAAAGTAGGTCTCTGCGATGAGGGATGTGTCTATCTCCTCTCCCGAGGCGCTGAAAAGGCAGGAGAAAGTCGGATGGGAATGGCAGACGGCCATTACATCATCTCTCTTTAAATAGATCATACGGTGCATCTCCGTCTCGATGCTGAGTTTCTTTTCCGGGGTGAGGTTGCTTCCCGTCTCTATATCCACAAGTGCTATATCGCCGGGATTGAGTCTGTCCTTGTCGAGACCGGACGGGGTGATCACCATCACGGAACCCGAACGCGCGCTTATATTGCCGCCCGTTGTCGTCGTCAGTCCGCGCTCATATGTGCGTCTCATCGCAGCCGCTACGGCCGCTTTTGCTTTTTCTATGTTCATAACCGGAATTCTATCACAAAGAGGGCCCTCTTTGGATAGGCAATTATTCATCTGAGACTCGAGTGCCGTTATCTTCTTGTTACTGTCCCTCTCTTTTCCTATAATGCATACGTCTGGAGATATTTAACTATGAGAATGTCAAAAATGTTTGCAAAGACCCTCAGGGAGGCACCCAGCGGTGCGGACACAAGGGGTTATGAACTTCTCCTCAGGGCCGGCTTCATACGACAGCTCGGTGCCGGAATTTTCACTCTTCTTCCGTTCGGAATGAGATCGACGAAGAAAATAGAGGAGATCATCAGAGAGGAGATGGATGCCATCGGAGGACAGGAGATCCTCATGAGCGTCGTCAATCCCGCAGACATATGGAAGGAGACGGGACGCTACTACTCCATCGACAAGGAGATGGGGCGCTTCCAGGACAGAAACGGCAGGGACATGGTCCTTGCAATGACGAATGAGGAGACAGTCACGGACTGCGCCAAGGGTGAGATCGACTCCTACAAGCGTCTTCCCGTCATGGTCTACCAGATTCAGACGAAGTGGAGGGACGACCCCAGGCCCAGAGCAGGCCTTATAAGGGTGAGGGAGTTCACTATGAAGGATGCATACTCCTTCCATACAAGCCAGGAATCCCTCGACGAAGCCTACGCCGACCAGTACAGGGCATACTTCCGCATCTACTCACGCTGCGGCCTTCCTGCAATCGCAGTGGGTGCCGACACAGGCATGATGGGCGGCAAGATAAGCCATGAATACATGTATCTCTCACCTATCGGCGAGGACACAATCATCACATGCCCGGAGTGTGGCTACACCGAAAACAGACAGGTTGCAAAGTTCAGAAAGGAATACTTTACAGGTGACCTCAAGCCTCTCGAGAAGGTTGCAACCCCCGAGGCAAAGACAATCGAGGAGCTCAGCGTCTATCTGAAGATTGATCCGAAGATGACTGCGAAGGCAGTATTCATGGTAGGCTCCTTCATCGACGACAAGACCGGAGAGGAGAAGGACAGGCTCGTAACGGCAGTCATCCGCGGCGACCTCGACATCGAGGAGAGCAAGCTCAGCAATGCTGTGAAGGCGAACTCCCTGAGACCTGCACACGAAGAGGAGATCACCGAATACGGCATGGTCCCCGGCTTTGCATCCCCCATCGGCGCAAAGAAGGGCTTCATACTGTGCGTCGACGACTCCGTTGCAAAATCGAACAACCTTGTGGCGGGAGCAAACGAAAAGGGCTATCACTATCTCAATACCAACTACGGCCGTGACTGGGACGGCGCCGTCGTTGCCGACATCGCCTCTGCGCGTCAGGGCTTTTCGTGCCCTCACTGCGGCGCCCCCCTCTCCTCGAGCAAAGGAATCGAAATCGGAAACATCTTCCAGCTCGGAACAAGGTACTCGGCAGCACTCGGGTGCACATATCAGGACGAGAACGGCTCACAGCAGCCGGTTCTCATGGGCTGCTACGGAATAGGAGTCGGAAGACTTCTTGCCTGCCTCTGCGAAGAGTACAACGACGAGAACGGACTCTGCCTTCCCATGACAGTCGCACCCTACCAGGTGCACTTCGTATCGCTTCTTAAAGATACCGCGGTTGCAGAGGAGATTTACGCTTCACTCGAAAAGGCGGGAATCGAAGTGCTCTACGACGACAGGAAGGAGACAGCAGGCGTAAAGTTCGCAGATGCCGACCTCATCGGTATTCCTATCCGCATCACACTCGGTAACCGCTCCTACAAGGAAGGAAAGGTCGAGGTGAAGTACCGCGCTACAGGAGAAGAGACGACGTACATGATCAGTGATCTCGGTGACGAAATAAAGAAGGAAATAGCGAAGGAAATTGCAAAGATCAACGAGAAAGTCGTCGACAGGGAATGGAAAAGAGACTGATCTCTCGTCATGAATAACAGGAGAGAGGG
>CAVDOI010000200.1:0-2682 GCA_963610485.1 Lachnospiraceae bacterium | reverse complement strand
AACCCCGTATCTGTCGGCTCATTCTTCAATGGAGAATGCAGATTCAAGAACTACTGGAACGAGACAGGTGCAAACACGCTCGCTGTGAATCTTGCCCGGGATTATAATTTAGAAACGATAATCTTTGACAGTGTTAAGCTTGACTCTGATTCGATTGTATCTTTTGACTATTTGGAGCTTGCAAGAGGGAAGCTGAATTCTCAAGAGATTCTCTCATTATTGTTATTCACTGGATATCTGACCATTAAGGACGGCAATGAGAATGTTCTTACTCTTACCTTCCCCAATATTGAGGTCAGGACTTCATTTACAAGGAGCCTTGTAAAAAGATATTCCGGAATAACCGGCGCTTTCTTTGTCGATGAAGCTGAGAAGGCATTGATATCTCATGACCTGGAGCGGCTTGTAAAGGTTCTCAACGCCTACTACATAGAGCATCCTTACACTCTCCTTGAGAAGGAGAAGGGCTACCAGCTGGCATTCTACTCGTTCTTCGTGATGATGGGGGGAGTAGCAATGCGCGCGGAGGAGACCACGCTCCTGGGACGCAGCGATGTCGTACTCGAGACGAAGAATGATGTATATGTAATCGAGCTCAAGCGCGATAAGACAGCACGGGAAGCCCTGGAGCAGGTGAAGACAATGGGATACCACGAGAAGTATGTGAATACCGGTAAGACCATCCATATCATCGGACTCAACTGTATATCTGAAAAGCGTCAGATAAACGAGTGGACGGAGGAGATTGTCGATAAGACGAAGGAGCCGGACTATCTGGGGTGATAGAATACAGATTGGTTGATGACTTTGCATTTCATCTCCCGTCTGTCAAAGTAATGGCAGCCTCTCCGTCTTTTTGTGTACCCTGTATTTCTTAGGATAATATCAAGCCGTTTCTTGAGAAACTTTTGAGCTTTCAAAGGAAAGCGCCGGCAGCTGTTACAGCTCGCGGAAGAGCTCTCTGTGTCCGACAAGGTGCTGGTGGTCGTTGAGGGTTTCCAGGTAGTAGAGCTTCGTCTCTTCGTCATAGAGAAGTTTTGTGATGCTTGTGTTCTCGAGATACTTCGAAAAGACGAGGCGCTTTGAGAACGGCAGATCCAGGAGGCCGCAGAGGGATGCTCTGATCATGCCGCCGTGGCAGACGACGAGAATGCGGCTTGAGGGGCTTTCCTCAATCTCCCTGAATACCGGCCGGGCACGGAGCCATACCATCTCGCTGTTCTCTCCGCCGGGGAAGGGGAGGTCCTCCTCCCGCTTCTCGAGACGCGAGAAGAATGCGCTGTATGAGCCGCTCTTCACACTGAGAGGCTCGCTTGTGAGAAAGCCGTAGTCTATTTCACCAAGGGCTTCTCTTCTTCTGATGTCCATATGCCAGTTTTCGTTGAGAATATCCGCAGTTTCAACGGCACGTTTGAGTGTGCTTGAGTAGAAAGCGTCGTAATGCCCGCCTCTGAGCCTCCCGCGGAGAAGTTCAGCCTGCCTTATTCCGGCAGGGGAGAGGGGGACATCCTCGTTGAACGCCTTTATGTCCTGCCGGCCGTGCCGTATGAGATATATTTCCTTCATAAGAAATCGAACGTCCTCCGACCCGCTTTCCTCTCGGCAGCCCTCATTCCCTCCCTTACGGCCTCTTTGAGGCTCATCCCGGAAAGAAGATGATGTGTCATGACTCCCGTGAGAGTATCGCCGCAGCCTATCGTATTGACGACAGGAAGCGAGAGGGTGTTTCCTACTGCTGAAAAATCCTTTCCGTCGAAGAGCCATGTCGGGTACTTTCCTCTCGATATCACGGTCATCACGCCGTACTTATCGTAGAGCTCCCGCATCTTTTCCTCGACATTCCCCCTCAGCGCCTCGTTTTCATCCTCTTCAAGGACGGTATTTGCGATGGAGAATGTCGAGCAGAACTCCGGAAGGTTGGGTTTGATGACCGAGGGCCGGAATGGCAGGCTCTCCACAAGATCCTTCCCCTTGATGTCGAGGACAACGAGTTTTCCTTCCTCTGTGCTTCTCTTCACGAAGGACGGGATAAGTGTGTCGGAGTATCCCTTTGCCTTCGTTCCCGATATGACGACAGCGCCGTGTTTTCCGATTTCATCCTCGAAGAGGGAGAAGAGCTTCCCGGATGCCGTATCGTCGACAGGGGAGGCCTCTTCGACGAGCTCCGTCGAAGTTCCGTTCTCCTCGTTGATGAGTGTCGTGCATGTCCGGATCGGGGAGGAGGTGAGGAAGTATCTGATATCTATTCCTTCTTTGTCAGCGAGCATGAGGAATTCCTCCGTTCGCGGTCCTCCGAGCTGTGTGATGTTAACCGCCGGCCTTCCGAGCCGGATGAGGACTCTTGTGACATTCACGGCCTTCCCCGACGCTGTGCATGTATGGGAGGTGCATCTGTTGACCTCGTTCTCCTTCAGGGAGGGAAAGACGAGGACCTTCTGGAATGTCGGAGCAAGCCCTATGGTGAGAACGTTGTCCATTTGTTAAACTCCTTGTCAGCGGGAACCCCGGAGCTTGCTCCGTGGGAGGAGCTGACTAAAACATATCTATATTATGAGCACGCTCAACGAGAGTCAGTTTCCTATATTGAACGCCATCTGCTACCACCGTCCCGTCAAACTTACGGATGTTATAGTAAACGACATTAATTTCTGTGCTTGAAACTGCATAAGCTCTTCAACTCCT
>CAVDOI010000199.1:0-2688 GCA_963610485.1 Lachnospiraceae bacterium | reverse complement strand
GCGTCTAGCTGATTCTGTCTACTCAAAACGCAATTACTTTATGCGTTTACTATAAAAATCGTGACTGAGGATGACGGTATTTGAGTACACTCCCTTAACGAATTCATGAAATGTGATTATATTTATCCCCGGAGTAACAAAATGAAGAAGAAAGCCAAAACACCCGTAACCCTTCTGTGCGGTTATCTGGGGGCGGGAAAGACAACCCTTCTGAACAACGTTCTCAGGAACCAGGAAGGATATAAGGTAGCCGTTATCGTAAATGATATCGGCGAGGTTAACGTCGATGCATCTCTCATTGCAAAGGGAGCAAACATCACCGACACACAGGATATCGTACCTCTTACGAACGGCTGTATATGCTGCACGCTCAAGGGCCAGATGGCGAAGAACATCGAGAGACTCATCGCCTCCGGAAAATATGACTACATCATGATCGAGGCCAGCGGTGTCTGCGAGCCCATGCCTATAGCACAGCAGCTCCTGTCCATCAAGAACGGTGTCCTCGACAACATCGTGGGCGTCGTCGATGCAATGCGTCTTGTCGACGAATTCGCTTCGGGAGAGAAACTCCTCGAGAAGGACAGAATAGGCGAGGAGGATATCGAAAGCCTCCTTGTACAGCAGATAGAGTTCTGCTCGACTCTCGTGATCAACAAGATCGATCTTGTCAGTGAAGATGACAGGAAGAAGGTAAGGCAGGTCGTCGAAGCTCTTCATCCCGGCGTGAAGGTCATAGAAACAAGCATGGGCAACGTTCCTGTTTCCGAGATTCTCTCGACGTCATCGTTCGACTTCGACCGTGTATTCGAAGAGGCGGGCTGGTGCAGGGCACTCTCTCAAGAGGGCGGACTCGGAGACGAGGAGGACGAGGGCAACCCCGACCTCAATCACGACGATGACGACGAACACGAGCATCACCATCACCACAATGACGATGATGACGATGACGAACATGAGCATCATCACCACGATGATGACGATGATGAACACGAGCACCATCATGATCATCACCATCACCACGAGCACAGACACGAGGGCGAGAGCGAGGATGAATACGGAATCGGAACGTTCATCTACTACAGGCGTAAGCCCTTCAACAGGGAGAAGCTCCGCGAGTATGTCAAATCATGGCCGAAGAACATCATCAGAAGCAAGGGAACAATATGGTTCAGCGACGAGGATGACATGGCTTATGTCCTCGAGACGACGGGACGTCAGCTGATGTGCAATGCATACGGGAAGTGGGTCGCATCCGCACCTCTCGATATAAGGGAGAAGCTTCTTGAGGAGAATCCCGACATCCTCCAGGACTGGGACCCTTATGTCGGTGACCGCATGATCAGACTCTGCATCATCGGAAAGAACCTTGACAAGAAGGCCGTTGCAGCAGAACTTGACAAGCTTCTTGACTGAGAATGAATGAGGACTCCACACGGAGCCCTCTTAATATAATCACTGCTTTTCATTCCCGGGGGAGGTATCATTCTCCTCCTTCTCGTCGTCCATTTCGACCTGGGGAATCAGGGCCGAGGCTATTTTGCCTTTCCCCTTATGTTTTACGTAGAAATATCCTATTATCGAGAAGGCCACGGCTCCTACGAAGTTGATCATCATATCCTTCATAGTGTCGATGAGGCCGATGTCGAGGTAGCCGCCGACGCCGAGGGGGACCTCCGTTCCGTCGGAATGCACGATTATGACGTCTGCAATGTCGTCTATTCTTACAGCCTTGTTCTTCTTATCGGGATTGAGAGATACCGATGAAATGGAGTTGACCACATAATCCTTCTGGAGGTCGAATGCGAAGATTCTGTCTCCTCCGAACTCGAAGAACTCCCAGAGTACACCTATCGTCATCGAGAAGCAGAATGCGACCACGGCTACGAAGACGGGGGAGAGGCGCAGCGAGAAGTGCTCACTGCGGTTGAAAAAATCGACGAGTGCGAAACCGACCGCCGCAAAGAGAAAACCGTTGATGCAGTGGAGGACGCTATCCCAGAAGGGGAAGGCTATGTAGAAGGAGGCAAGCTCCCCCAGCATTTCAGCACAGAATATGAATATGAGGACGATGGTCTCGAGGGCCGTCGGCAGATAGACGCGGAATGTACGTGAGACAAACGAGGGCAGCAGCATCAGCACGAGTGTCAGCACACATGTAAAGGCGCTTTCATAGTTGCCTTTGAATATGAATCTGACAAGTGCCGCAATCACAAGAGCTCTCAGTACGAGATACACAATCAGTGTTGTCTTGTTCTGGTATACCGGTGTTTTCTTCTTTTTGTTTTTTTCTTTTTTTTCTTTTAATGACATCTGCTGCAGTCTCCGTTACAGTCTCCGCCTATGCAGTCGAGCTGTAGATCATCCTCTTCCAGCGTACCCGAGACGAAGCGTCGTATTGCATCCTCCACCGTCCCGCGTACACCGCCTATTATCTGAATATCTTTGAGAGCAAGGTCGACGACCATCTTCGGCCCCAGTGAAAGACAGAGAAAGGTGTCGACGCCGCGAGAAGAGAGCGTGTTCACGATGTTCTCCTCTCCACTTATATCCAGAGTCTCCTCTGACAGTATTTCATCTTCCTCGATGTCGCAGAGTATGACCGAACGTGCGTCTTCGGCCTTCTTCTCAATCATTCCTTCTCTGACGGGTATAGCTGCTCTCATATATATATCCCCACTGTAACGG
>CAVDOI010000198.1:0-2720 GCA_963610485.1 Lachnospiraceae bacterium | reverse complement strand
TCTTTTACCTTAGCAGAAGCAAAGCCGAGTTCTTTGGCAAACTGCGGACCACGGTAGAACCCTATATGATTGCCATCCCTGATAAGGTATTTGTATATGATAACATCCGACGTCGTAAACAAATCACCCGGAAACGCCATAATCTTAGGAGCAACTCTGACCAATTTCTTGCGGTTGAAAAGAATCTGTAAATCTCCATAGAGTGCATCCGGATTTATGTATTTATCGGCATCGGGAGAAACAAGAAGTGCAATAATATCATCCCAGTAAATAAGCCTCTTCTCGCCCGGATAAAGCGCCATGAGCTTATCGAACAGATAATCGGCACTGTCTTTCTTCTTGATACTGTTTCTCTGTTCGGTAATTGTCATAGCTTGCTGAGAGATATTACTCCAGTCTCTTGCAAACGGCAGAAGAGGTGACGGTGTGGGCCTTGTAAGCTCCTGAATAACCTTTAGTCGGCTCATCTGAACCTTTTCGCCTGTAACGGTGTCTGTAACTTCGTAAAGATTAGGAGTCGGACGGGAGGTTATTTCATAGTGCCCGTTTGTAAACTCTTTGACGTATCTGATGAAATCGTCTTCAGGAACACCTCTCTTTGTGCATTTACGGCATCTACCACCGTCAAGGAAGAAGAACGGTTGATATTCCTGAACAGTACCGCATACGTTATGTCTCAGCTGTACTTTCGTCTTCGGATTAACATAATGCCCGACAAGTTCGTATTCGTCACCCGTTAAGGCCTTGATTCTGTTTTTGAAATCCTCATCAGTAAATGCTGAATGATGTTCATCCCGTTCACATACCCTACAGAAAGGTGACTTCAGAAACTTGTTGTAAACAACCGTAAACTGATTACCACACGTATGTTCAAATACGGCCGAGCCTAAAACTCCGTTGAAGGATATAAGCTTGAATCCTTCATTCTCGTTAACTATTTTGGAAGCAGCGTCAAATGTATACCTACTTTCACATTTACATCTTGTGTTTTCATATAGAAATGCACGGGGCTTTATGAAAAATTCCTGACGGCAGACACTGTGGTACATCTTTAAACGTTTATCGTTACTAACATACGTTTCTCGTGGCTCATAGTCACCCCTGCCGATATTCTCGACAAGCTCTCTGAACTGCTCGTCGGGAGTGCGGACGGCAATACAGGTCGGACAGCGCCAGCCTATCTCAAAGCCGTAAGGTGATACTGCAAATACCGTTCCGCATTCATCGTGTTTAAGAGAGACAATATCTCTGCGGTAAGGAGATAGAAGAGTATAACCATGGCAGCCGGCAAAAAGCTTAAACCTTTCCGCTTCCCCGTCCGGCACTGCAATCATTTCGTCAGGCGGTGCGTCGGATGCGATGTATATAAGCCCGAGCAGAGCAAGAAGTTTATCAGCTGACGTATAAATCCATGTTGAGTTTCCGGGACTCGGAATATTCATGTTGATATTGTCTATAATCGAAAGCCACTCAGGGTTTTCCTTCTGTTTTTCCAGAAAAGCATTCAAGCGCTCGTTGAAAGTACCTTCACCTTTGAGCCCCCAATCCAGAATTCTAGCGACTGTATCTACACTGAAATCATATTGAGATGCGAGAAAATTCTCGCAGAATGCCGAAAACAAAACATCAATCATGGTATGTGATGTCTTCACGCTGGGTTGCATTTCTGGCATTTTTTTGAGTGAAGTGAGATTTCTATAGTCAATTTCTCTCAGATACATCCAATGTTTCGGGCATATTGTCATAGCCGGCGACTGATATAGGCGGTGAAGATAAAATTCACCGTTTTTCTTCAACTCCTCCTCGGCACAGCCAGGACATATTTTGATTTTTGCAGTAACGCCGTGTGTAAATGAAAACAATGAACCGAGCTTTGTATCGTTGTAAAAGCACTGACAAAGATACCGCTGCCGTACTTCTTTTGTAAGAAACGGTGCAGTTATAGGAAATGCAGTCAGATTGAGAATCAGATCCGAGGGTAGCATTCCGTCCGGGAGCGCACGCCAGAAATGATAAAGGTTGTCCCTGAAGTCCGTATAGAGAGTGTAAACATAATTTCGGGTATTTCTCGGTCGGTTCGGATAGAAATAAGCCGAGACAAATTCCCTAACGTCAGAAAAGCCGTTGGCTTCTGCCAATCGGAACACCCATGAGTTGAACATCTCGTCCTCATAATACGGGACAACATACGGAATTTTGTACAAAACTAACTAGAAAAATCGAGTCCCCGGCCCGAAAATAAAGAAAGAAGTCATTATCAAAAGAAACAACGACACGATACCCCACTAACAAATATACACGACACGAACGGAAAATCAAGAGAAAATTCGGCAGAAATCGAGAATAATATGCGAAATGCGTTAGCAATCAGCAAACTATTTATTTGATTTTTGATTTCAGTAGTGTAAACTTTGAGTTATGACCAGCACTAGAGAAGGAACTGATACTCATTATAACTCAAACTTAGAGGAATCTGCAGAAAAATTCGGAGAGAAATTCTGGGCATTTATTGAAGAGAAGCGTGGGTTGCGGCTCTGGAAGGATATAATCGAAAAGACGGGAATATCGAAAGCAATAGTTCAATCGTCAAGAAAGACAAACAGAACGCTGGATATTCAAAGTACTGTTATGCTGGCAGCAATGCTGAATTTCACACTCGACGAACTTCTTCAATATTGCACAGGTGAAGTATTTTCAAGAATAGACGGGCTATTTGAATA
>CAVDOI010000197.1:0-2771 GCA_963610485.1 Lachnospiraceae bacterium | reverse complement strand
GATTAGTACAGATGGAAAGAAAGTCCTCAGTAGAGAATGATGCTGTGTTGAAGTCGCCTCTTATGAATGCCTTCTCAAGCCAGACGAATGATGAATACAGTTTTGCAACTATACTCTTTCCTGTTGCCTGATTGCCACAGAAAACTGTGACAGGGAGTATTTCTATATATTCACCGTTCTCTCCCAACCCGCCACGAACAGGACCGAAATTACGTGCAATAAGTCTTTCCATCTTCATCTCCCCATTGCAATGAATGTAGCACACATAACTCTGTGTTTGAACTGTTCTACGACCATGAAACTATTTTCATGCTCCTCTCTCCTCTCTTTAAATCCTGTACTTCAGAAGCCCCATTCATCCCTCATGAACAATGGAGGAAATAATGAAAAAGATTCTTTCAATCGCTCTTATCGTAGCTCTCGCTGTCACATCAGTATTTGCAGCTACATATAACGGAGAAGCTGACATCGAACTCGGATTCGACCTTGACAGCAAGGATTACGGCTTCACCAACACACAGTTAAGAAAACTCAAGTGGACTCTCACCTATGAGACAGGAGATGCTGGATCAGAGGGTGAAGGCGACCTCAAGGCAGTCATCGCTGCAACATTCACAGCTTCTCGGAAGGTTGCTGATGATTCTGATTTTGTTGATGAAAGCGAAACTCTTCCGAAAGAACGCATCGCGTTCTCAGCAAAAATCACAAAGGCAGATATCCTTTACAAGGATGTCCTGAGAGTCGGTATCCTCAATGCCGGCAAGTCTGCTGCTTATGCTAAGTCAACATTCAAGATCGGCGGCAAGCAGCGTGACAACGTTACGGCTCTCGATAAGTTCGCTCCTGGCTTCAACTTCACAGTTTACGGCTTCAACGGCGGATTCGGTCTCAAGGGCAACACAGAAGATGAGACAGTCAAGTACTTCGGCTGGGTAGAGACAAAGTCGTTCGACCTTGCTGAAGGTCTTACAGCTCAGGCTGCTTTCGCAATTGCTGGTAATGAAACAGATAAGGTACAGCTCGTTGCAAACGCAAAGGCTGACTACAAGAACGAAGACGCTAAGGTCACAGCATCTCTTGCAACAGACTTCGGTTACAAGAATGAAACAGCTGCTCTCGACCTCGCTCTCAAGGGAACATATGATTTCGTAACAGTCGAAGCTTATGTCGGTTCTGCAAACAAGTTCGAAGATGTCGAACTCGCTGCTAAGCTCTCCGCAACATACAAGTTCGACGGCGGTTCAGTCGGCGGATCTTTCCAGGCTGACGACATCGCAGACAAGGACCCGAACGTCGACAGAGAATTCACAGCTGCTCTCAACGGTGACTACACACTCAACGAGATGGTCAAGTTCGAAGCTGAAGCAAGCTTTGCTATCCTCGCTAAGACACTCACAGTCAAGCCGGCAGTTTCCTACCTCAACGAGAAGTTCACAGCTAAGGCTGGCCTCGAGCTCGGCGTTCAGTTCGGCGACTCTTCCAAGGTTACAGCAGTCAAGCCGTACGTCACAGTATCTTCCGACAAGCTCATCAGCAACGCTACAGTTGCAGCTGGCTGGAAGAATGCTAACCTCGTCAAGAACGCTGCTGACGCAGTCACAGCTAAGGGTATCATCTACACATCCTGCTCAATCTCTTTCTAATTATCATCTGATTTTAGATAGTGGATGCCACGGCTTCGGTCGTGGCATTATTTATGCCCTGATATTCCCTTCTCGGTTATCAAACAGAACTCCGAAGAGGGGATTCTTCGGTTTTGGGGATATATCCCCCGCCATTTCATGACGAAAGAAAATGCCATGACCGAAGCCATGGCATGAATAATCTTTTCAGTAAGATTAGAACTTGACTGTTGCACCAGCTGTGATCTTGCCGAGCTTCTGAGCTGTTGCCTGATCTTTGAGAAGGTTCTTGGATCCAGCATAAGCAAGAGAAAGTGTTGCACCATCGATGACCTTGTCAGAAGAGATGCTAGCCTCGAGTGTGAGGACGTTTGACTTCTCGACTTCGATAGTCTTCTTGAAAACAGCCTTAACCTCTGCTGTGAACTCTTCCGGAGCATACTTGACAGATGCGTTGAGAGCAAGTTCCTTTGCCTTTATGCCATAGGATGCGCCAGCGCCGAATGTGAACTTGTCAACTGTGCAGGAAGCGTCGAGAGCCGGTGTGAATTCCTGCTTTCCGCCATTCTGCTCTGTGTAGTCTGTTGCATATCTTGCCTTGTCAGCAACGTTGTTAGCTTCGAAGGATCCTGTAACCTTGACAGAGACGTTCTCGTCAATATCGAATGTCTTGTTTGCAGCAACCTTAGCATCGAGGATAGCATTCTCCTTGTCCATGAGGTAGAAGTATGCATTCAAGCTTACGAAATCGTAGCTAGCTGCAGCAGAAGCTTCGACTCCAACCTTTGCATCCTGATCCTTTACGAGGACTGTCTGGAAATCAACAGCGAGAGATGCGCTGAGCTTGTCCTGGGAATAAGCACCCTTGAGGTTAGCCTGGATAGTGCTTGTGTTTGCTGTGCCTTCCTTACCCTTGAGGAGTGCACCTGCACCAACTGAAAGCTTGAAGCCTTCTGCAAGTTCCTTGTCTACGAGAGCTGCGTGAGCAAGAACATTGTATTCCTTTGTATCATCAGCAACACCCTTGAGACCGAAGCCACCCTTTACGCCATAAGCTTCGACTGTGAATCCGGGAACACCCTTGAGAGCTGTGATGAGGTTAGATACTGTCTTACCCTTCTTGACAACGACGTCACCTGCTGCATCCTT
>CAVDOI010000196.1:0-2835 GCA_963610485.1 Lachnospiraceae bacterium | reverse complement strand
GTCCCCTCCTTCGATTTCAACCTCGACGCCGTCTATGAACCATGCAACGACAGTGCTCGGGTACCTGGTATTGTCGTCGACGAATGTGAACGTCCACAACGTGCCTTTTCTACTTCCCGAGAAGTGTCCCTTCGGCTCTATGTCACCCTCCTCCGCATTGAAGCCCGAGGAGCCGCCGTCGACGGGTTTGGGCTTCCCGCATATGCAGTGGAGGCTGTCGCCTTCTCCTATCGTGTAACTGTGTTCCTCCCTGGTTCCTTCGACCACAAAGCCACAGTCTTCGCATCCCTTCCAGTGGTATGTTTCGTCATAGATCCAGACGATCTTATGTGTGTGTCCTTCCGAGAGAAGTACTATCTCGAGAGTCCTGTCCGCACCGTCGAGAACGTAGTCCTCCACCCTCCCCGAGGAGAGTGCAAGAGGCTCGCCGCTGCTGCTTCCCCTGTATCCCGTGACAGTTATCGTGTATATCCCCCTCGCAATCTCAAGCGGCAGAATTATGTCGAAGCTGTTCTCATACTCGATTCTCTTCGTGAGGAATGCATTCCCGTCAGACCGTCTCTCCACCGTGAGTTCGTAGTAAGAGAGGGGAAGGACTGACCTGTCCTGCCTTATGACAAGAGTCAGTCCCCCCTTGTCGAGGTAGACATCATCCTCTATGAGCTTCTCTGCAAAGACCTCCTGTATGGCGGTACTGCCGTCGAACTGGACTCTGCATCCTGTGATAAGAAAAAGAAGCAAGAGGAGGATGAACGCCTTTCTCATCATACGCACCTCAGTCCCTCACTTCCTTGAAGAGGTAGGCCAGGCCTATCCTCAACGGAAGTGTTGTATAGAAGGTGGTGCCCAGCGTCAGCTGATCACTCTTGTTGAAATTCGGTTCGACCACGACTGTATTGTCAAACATGGTCCAGAGTGTGAAACCTCTGCCGAATGTGAATCTCGCACTTATACCGAGAGAAAACGAGAAGCCGAGAGACCCGACATTTTCAAAGAGGCAGAGCGAGGGGCCCGCACCAGCTTCCAGCCAGAGCTGGAAGGTGTTGTACTTCGGCGTCCTGTAGAGGAGACGTGAATACGTCAGCTCCGCAGCCGTTACAATATATGGAGAACCCTTCTCTGTCGGGGAGTGGATGTACTTTATGTTGAATCCGCAGCCGTTGCCGCCCTTCGTCTCATAACTCATACCTGCATCCGCCGTGATTGACACCTTCATGCTCTCCGTCGAAAGCTCGTTCGGTGTTGTATAGTTTATGGTTCCCTTCGCCGGTGTGAAGAATGCCACGAGGTATGGATGAAGCACCGAGAACGAGCTTTTCAAAACCCAGCCCTCCCTCTTCATATAAGCTTCGTCGTACTTCTTCGCGCCGTCGTTGAGTGCAAGACGCTCAGTCCAGTTTCTGCCGTCGAACGACGCCTTTATCTGAAAGACCTCATTCCCTGTAACACCCTCCGCCATACGGAGCACAACGCCACCTGCTGAGCTGTCCACCAGATACCACGGCTCATCGTCTATTCTGAACCTGAACCAGTTGTACCCCTCACCGTTACTCCATGTGTATGAGAGATGATCATCATCTTTAAAAGTCGTCTCTTCAACACTGAACGGCCGGTCATCACCGGATGACGGAATGAGCTTCTCGATGACCGTCTTCGCCGTTGTACTCTCCGTGCTGTATATCCCGACACTGCTCCCGGTCCAGCTTACACCGTCAGTGCTTCCCTCGAGATAGAGCCTGTTGATTCCCTCATGATAGGAAAGCGTGACGCTTGTCACAGTGCCGTCGACCACGGTCCACCCGTCCTCACCGTCCCTGCGGTAACGGAAAGACGAGAAGACAGAGTCAGTATTATCCCATGACCATACAAGGCCGCGGCCCCTGTATATCCGGCTCACACTCTGCACAGCCTTCTTTGATACTGAGTTCTCCTGCTCTGACGATATTTCTGCGCCCGAAGACCGGACGGCTCTTCCTGATACGGTGTCATCCGTGACAGACGCTCCGACGAGCATTTCCCCTCCTTCATCCTCTCCATCCGTCCGGCAGCGGAAACAAGCTGCATCTTCCTCCCCTTTCCACTCCTCAGGAGAAGCGGAAAGTGAGAAAAGCATGAAAAGAAAAAGGAGGCCGAGCAGCAATACTCTCTTAGAGCAAGCACTCCGCATCCTTTTTGCGGCAATTGAATATCTCGTCGGTCCATGGGGAGGAGGGCCTCCCCTGGCCATCTTCCGTCCGGACCTTAAATTATATCCCATATTACCCATACTCTTCCTTTACAGTACAGATTACCGGCTCTTTCTCCCGCCCCGGAGAGAAACCCGGGCCCCTGTAAAGTCATGGTATAAGAGGTTCAAGCTGTCCGCAATGAAGTTTTCGCCAAGTGACAAAAATGACGCGCACATACAAAGAACAGTTTTATAAGGGATTATACCCTCGCCATCAACACAACTGTCTCAATACGATTTGAGACGTCAGTATGTACGTCATAATCCCGTTGTCATAAATATCACTTTTATAAATATGATTTCATTCATGTACAAATGAGAGAAGAAATTCCAGGTACGAGTGGGCTTTTCCCTTTGAAAATCCACCTTTTCCTCCCGTAGTCCACTTCCAGACAAGAAAGATCGTGTTGCTGTAGTGGTCTGCAAGAAGTTCATTCGGTATGTCCATTCTGGAAGCCTCCGGACAGTCTTTGAAGATAGTACGCATCCGGCTGTTGAGAAAAGAGCGGAAACTCGAGAACATATACCCGGCTTCAGGATTATGAGATAGTATTGCATCGATTACATCCAGATGGGCCTGAGTAAAGTCATAGATACGATCAAAATAG
>CAVDOI010000195.1:0-2908 GCA_963610485.1 Lachnospiraceae bacterium | reverse complement strand
TGTATGGAAGGAAGGAAAAGTCGAATTTAGCCGCTTAATTCATCCGCACAGGTCGGGTTTATTTTGACAATATCTCCTATGCGGACAGGAGCATTTCAGAGAAGTCACTCTCTTATCCAATCGGATTGTTCATACGGACTACAAACAGATCAATCGGAATCTGCAGAGACTCAATGGAGGCCACCTGGCTTAATGCAGACTATACAGATGCAGATGAAAGCCTGTTGTACTCTCTTGATTCCCGTTGGGGAGTATACGAAGATGTTGACTCTTTTGTTGTAAGAAGAGAATCAAAAGAGTATATCACCGATGAAGTCCTGCTTGTCGAAGAAAAGAAATATCTTTGAAAGTCTGTGATATAAATTGAAATCACATTCACACACAGAGGTTGTTATTTGCAGCAACAGCCTCTTCTTTAATCTGGAAATTCCATTTCTGCACCAAATTGGTTCAGTTTTTGCGATTCATGAATTTCTGAAGCAACCTGCTTCAGTTTTTAACCATTTACATTTATGCTGGTCTCAAGCTTCTCAATACGTTCATCGGAAAAGGAATAGGGAGGGTTTATTTATGTGCATAAGAGCAAGAAAGAGGTTCACTGTTTTTCTTTTACTGATCTTCACTCTCTGTGCTCCGGTACTGGCGCAAAGCCCTTACGACGCTTCAACCGCAGACGCCCGTGTTCTGATCCGCATACCCGCGCTGCGGCAGTACGGCGGCTACACATGCGGCACGACATGCGTTCAGATGCTGATGAACTGGCTCTTTCCGTATGAAGGCGATCTGAACCTCACCGCTTATGAAGAAGAGCTCGGCACAACCGAAGACGCAGGAACGCCTCCGGGAAACATCGTCCGATTCCTCCTTGAAAACGATGTAACCATCTGTGAAAAGGAAAACAGAACAATAGACGACCTGGTTGCGGCTCTTGACAACGGCCGTCCGATGATGATGTGCATTCAGGCATGGTCGTCGGCGGATGACGGAAGCTACAACACAAAAGACCCGACTGACGCGGGAACCTACCTTCAGGAGGGCCACTGGGTGATTTGCGTCGGATACCAGAAGACGAAGGACGGTCTGGGCTTTTTCTTCAACGATCCTGCATGCGTCGGGCACTGCATCCTGGATGCGGCGGAACTCGATACCCGCTGGATTGACATGGACGCAGACGGCCGTATATACGACCATTACGGCATTGAAATCTCCGGCACCGGTGCTTACAACCCCGACGGAGCTTTTCATCTGGACTGAGGCTGCTCTACCTTCGATTATCTTCTCAAGTTTTCTCATTCCGCCTGTATTATTACCGCAGCCTCAGCTTCGTCCGTTCTCTCCGTCGGCTTTTCCTTCCCGTCGGAATCCATGCGGTGACGACATTGCCTTTCCCGGCCCCGGACACGGATGTCTGGCGTGAACGTTTTCACTTGATATGCCATTCCGGCATTTCAAATTTCCTTCCTTGTCTTCCATCGATCGTACTCTCAGAGAAATCTGTCCGCAGTCAGGATCTGCCGGCTTTTCTACCTCTGCCGTATATACACAGAGGTGTCAATTCTTTGAGGTTCCATTCTGGCACCTCAAACAACCTGTTTTGACGATGATTTCCCATTATGCGGGCTACGGGCTGGTGCCCTGTTGTCTTTTCCTCATCATAGCGTGTGTTGAATTCTACTGCTCTGGAAAGCTCTCCTTCGGTGCATAACAGACTGGATAATGGGAATCTTCAGGAATGTCCTCCCGTTTTGTTCCGGGCGCGACGCCGCTATCAGGATCACCTTCGCTCTCGGCATACCGCCATCCGCATATTTCACAGACATACACTTTGCTCTGTGATGCCACATCACGCTGTTCTTCTCCGGGAAGTCCGTTCACCAGCTCCTTAATGCCGCCATAATCCTCTTCATCCGGATTCCAGCGGGAACGCACAGAGGCATCCACTACGTCAAAACCCGCAGAGGCAAGACATTCTTTCAGAAGGTTCACCCCCCTCCCCGCTCCAGCCGTAACAGCAGAAAGCATCAGCCTTCTTATTCCTGAACTTCAAATTTCCGGCGAAAGAGAGGAATGCACTGACACTGGTCAGTATCTCGTTCACGCAGGTAGGAGAACCTACTGCTACGGCCTTTGATCTGAAAACCTCCGTCATCAGCTCGTTCTTGCCTGTCCGGGCAATATTATACACTTTGACTACAGTATCGGGACTGAGACGATGTATCTCATCTGCAACCGCATACGCCAGCGCTTTTGTTCCGTTCCACAACGTCTCATAAGCAACGGTGACCTGATTCTTCTGGCAGCCGTCCGCCCATTCGGCATATTTCCGGACAATCTTTTCCGGATGGCCTCTCCACACCACACCGTGTGACGGTGCAATCATGTCAATCGGAAGATCGAGACGGGCTATCCCGCCAAACTTGCGGGTGACAAAAGGCGCAAACGGATTCATGATGTTGGCAAAGTATCCTGTTCCCCTATCCTTCTCACAAGACTCCAGTTCCTGATTCTTCTGCCCTTCATTTGAGAATATCGTGAAACCGTTCTTCCCGCAGAACCAGCAGATGCTTTCCGTATTTGTGATAAGAGCAAGGTTTTTCCCTCCGTGCCGGGAAACATACGGAACAACGGCGTCGTTGATCATCTTCGATCCCAGTCCCGCTCCCTTCATGCTCCCTTCAACGACAAGCATCTCAAGATACCATCCGTCAGGATATTTCCTCCCTGCATCTTTTCTGGCCTCTTCTGAGATTGTGAAGAAATTGAGTATCCGACCGAGGCTCAAAGAGTACACAATCTAATGAGGCAAATACGTCAAATGCGTCAAATGCGTCAAATGAAAAATTACTCCCGGCATAGTCGTTACGCATGAATCCTGGAAAAATCCATTTTTAGGAGGGCTAGACGTCGT
>CAVDOI010000194.1:0-2945 GCA_963610485.1 Lachnospiraceae bacterium | reverse complement strand
CGCTGTGCAGGGTGAAACGAAGGGGGCGGGAACGCCCCTTTCACTTTCGGCCGTCAGCTTTGTTGACAGCGTCCGTCAGCGGTGCTAATTTATAGCCGGAAGCAGCGCTCCTTCCTGCCCTCAAAAATGAAGAGGATGTCATTGGGAGGCTGCGTCTTTTTTTTGCGCCTGTTTTCATGGATGTATCAGAAGGTTCCTTTCACTTTCCTCTTTGTAGTCTTTGTTCCGCTTTCATCATATAATGACGTCTGTGAGCAGACTTGAGCGGATAATGGACATGATCAATGTACTCTGTCTTGACGACGGGAGACTTGATTACTCCTACATAAGAGATAAATACGGGGTATCGAACAGGGAGTTCAGGAGGGATATTGAATTCATCCGTGAACGGCTGACGGATATCGGCTATATGGACAGGCTCTCATCCGTCGAATACGTGAGGAGAAGCGGGGGCGGCTACTACGTCTACAACGGCGACAAACCGAAGCTGAACGAGGCCTTCGTCAATTCCACGATAGCCGAAGCCCTCTCACGTGCCGCCTATAACCCCCTCAAGGAGCAGTTCGGAGGCGGGGAGGAGGGAGATGGTCTCTCTTCCGATGTTCCCGTGAAGTATCTCTATACGGCACTCGAGAAGGTGGACTATGCTGTCTTCACGAAGCTCGTGAACGCCATAAAGGAGAGACGGACTATTTTGCTCAGGTACGTCAACTCGAAGAGGGGTGAGACCGAGCTCAGGGTGAACCCCATGCTTCTCATCAACTACTCGCAGATCTGGTACCTCAAGGCGGAGAGCGAGTACGGAAGCATAATCACATACTCTCTCTCCAGAATAAAGGACGTCACATATACTGATGCTCATTTCGAGTACAACAGAGAGAAGCTCGAGAAGAGCGAGGGAAGCTACGGCATATTCTCCTCTGCAAAGAAGGAGCCCGTATGGTATACGATGCGCTTCCGCTCCGTCGCCGCAAACATCATATCGAACCAGATATGGCACAGAGACCAGAAGGGAAAGTGGATTGACGGTGACACCTATGAAATATCGGTCCCGGCCGTGAGCGACGTCGAGGTGATGGCGAGGCTTCTCAGCTACGCTCCCGAGAGCGAGCCCGTCTCTCCGCCGTCCTTCGTCACGAGATGGAGGGATATAATCCTGCGCTGTGCCGCAGAACTCGATAAGGAAGGTCTATGATTTATACTACACTCGATACAGATGAAAAGATAAGGGACGCTGTTGCAAAGTGGGACGGAAAACCCCTTGCGGTCGACTTCGAAGGGGAGTTCAATCTCCATATCTACGGCGAACACCTCTCCCTTGTCCAGATATTCGACGGCACCGGGTACTACATAATCGATGCAAGAAGCAGCGGAGTGACTCCCTCAGGGCTTGAAGACTTCTTTTCGTCTTCTTCTGAGAAGGTCTGGTTCGACATACAGGGCGATGCGGCGCTTGTATACAAGAAGTACCGCCTTAAGATCAGCAACGTTTTCGATATCAGGGTGCCGGCACTCCTTCTGGGATACAACGGAAATCTTTTAGGGCTCATCGAGACGTACCTCGGAAAGGAGATGAACATCGACAAGAAGAGAAACCAGCAGGCGAACTGGCTGGTGCGCCCGCTTGATATCACGCTCATCGAATACGCACTCACAGACGTCATGTATCTCTTCGATCTCAAGAAGGTTCTCCTCGAGGAAATAGAGAGGAAGAACCTCACTGAGGAGATGCTCTCCAATATGAAGAGGGTATCATGTGTGAAGGAGCCGACTCCGGGATGGCGCCATATCGGGTACTGGAAGAAGATGAACAAGGCGACGAAGGAGAACCTCAAGACCTTCTTCATCGTCCGCGACAATATCGCACGGCGTTTCAATGTTCCTGCGGCGAGGGTCATGGACAAGCACACGCTTTTATCCCTTGCGGAGAATCCTCCTTCGACAAGGAAGGAGCTCGGGGAGAGAATCAAGAACGAGCCCCAGCGCTTCCGCTCCCTCCTTGAGGAGAACCTCTGGAAGGAGATGGAGAGCAGAAGTGTCAACTGATAACGAGCAAATGTGTCAAATAAAAATCAGCAAATATGTCAACTGAAAACTAGCAAATCTGTCAAATGCCTGTTATATTACAAGTAGTTATCAGATAATTAAACTGATAACGAAAGGATGACAAAGTGGAATATCTACGAAGGATAGCAGATGAACAGCTTGCATTGAAGCTCGAGGCGTTCGGGGCGACATGGATTCTGGGACCGAAAGGCTGCGGGAAAACGACTACCGCAAAACAGAAAGCGAAAAGCTTCATTGAGTTCCAGGATGAGGACGAAAGGGAGAACTATCTTCTTATTGCATCCACTCATCCCTCGGATCTGCTGAAAGGACCGAAGCCGCGTCTTTTTGACGAGTGGCAGGATGCACCCAGGATCTGGGGGGCAATAAGAAAGGATGTTGATGACAGCGGGGAGACGGGACAGTATATCCTGACAGGATCAAGCTCAAAAAATGTAGATACTCCACATACGGGTACTCTCAGGATCTCGAGAATGAAGATGTATCCTATGAGCCTGTATGAAAGCATGGAATCGAGTGGGGAAGTGTCCTTACGTGAACTCTTTGATTTTCCAGATTCTTTTCAGGGATGTCATTCGGATCTTACTGTCGATGCCATCAAGTTTGCTGTCTGCCGCGGCGGATGGCCGGCAAGTCTCTCACGAAAGACGGAGAGAGCTCAGCTTGCAATAGCAAAGGATCTGTATAATCAGACATGCGATGCTGATATTTCGGCGATTGACAATGTTCAGAGAAATCCGCTTTGGGCGCGGATGATTCTCAAGTCATACGCCAGAAACATATGCACACTTGCAGAAACGAAAACCATACTCTCCGATGTCAATGCTACGTGTGATATGTCCCGGCAGACACTTTATGATTATCTTTCCTCACTTGAG
>CAVDOI010000193.1:0-2957 GCA_963610485.1 Lachnospiraceae bacterium | reverse complement strand
GTATTGCACAGTCCTATGTTCTCATTACAGGAAACATAGACCTCTCGATAGGTTCTGTCGTCGGTATGTCGACAATGATAAGTGCAACGTTGATGACGAAGGGAATGAATCCGTGGGTAGCTACCTTCATCACCCTTATATGTGCGCTTGCAGTGGGTTTTGTCAACGGATATCTTGTTGCGGGCTTCAAGCTACCTCCGTTCATCGCAACACTTGGAACGATGACGATATGCCGGGGTATTGCACAGATTGCGAACGGCAACTACAACACGGGTGCCATCAATACGATACCTAAGACCGCCGAAAGCGTTGAGGCTTTCAGGAACTTCTTCTATTACGGTAAAACTCTCGGTTTTTATAACGGAGTCTGGATTGCAATAGTCCTGTTTCTGGTTTTCAACTTCATTCTCAACAAAACGAAAAGCGGACGCTACCTGTATGCTCTCGGCTCTAATCCCGAGGCTGCGAGACTCTCTGGAGTGAGCGTACTGAAGACGACGACTTTTGCTTATCTCGTTTCGGCTTTCTTCTCATGCCTTGTTGGTATAATCCAGTGTTGTTCAGCCGGAATGGGGGCAATGGATGCAGGAAACAGCTATGAGATGTATGGCGTTGCTGCATCTGTTATAGGCGGCGTCTCGACTCTGGGGGGAACGGGACGACTCATCGGCACTGTCGTCGGTGCGGCCATCTGGTCGGTACTTCAGAACGGACTCCAGTTTGCACAGGCTCCAGTTGCAATAAGGAATATCGTAATAGGAATCATCGTCATCGTCGCGGTTCTTATGGACATTGTTCTACGGAGGGGAACAGTCGTTAAGAAGAAGGCTAAAAAGACGGAGAGAAATTGATCTATTTGCATATGCAATAGAAATGGAAAAAGGAGAAAAATAGTATGAAGAAAACATTAGCTCTCGTACTCGTACTCGTACTTGCTATCACAGCTGTATTCGCACAGGGTGCAGCAGAAAGCAAATCATCTATGACTTACACAATCCATCTCATAACAATGGACCAGATGGACCAGCATTGGGTATCTTGCAACCAGGGTGCTCAGGATGCAGGAAAAGAACTTGGTGTAAAGGTTGTCTTCAATTCCCCTGATACAAAAGACGACAACAAGCAGATTGAGTGTATCAACAACTCGGTTGCGCAGGGGGCTGATGCAATTCTTGTTGCAGCAAATGCTCCTGATGCTCCTGTGTCAGCACTCAAGGAAGCGGCAGCTGCAGGAGTCAAGATTCTCTATGTTGACTCTCCAGCTAACTTCAGCACACCCAGACTCTTTGCTACAGACAACGAAGCTGGAGGAAAGAAAATCGGAGAATATCTTCTTGCAGAACTTACAAAGAGGGGTGTCATGGGAGGAAAGATCGGTGTCATTGGTGTAAACCCTGCAACAGAGTCATGTAACGCAAGAGAGAAGGGATTCAAAGCAGCATTCGAAGGTACAAAGTTCATGGTTCTTGAAACACAGTATTGCGACGGAGACGCAACAAGAAGTAAGGAAGCAGCAGACAACTTCATCGCTCAGGGCTGTGTTGCCGTCTACGGTTCCAACGAAGGCTCGACTGTTGGCGCCGGAAACGCAGTCAAGGAAGCTATGGCAGCTGGAATCAATGTTATCGGATGCGGATCTGATGCTTCTGACACAAACAAGTCTCTTGTAAAAGAAGGCGCACTTCTCTGCATCATGGGACAGGACCCGTATCAGATGGGTTACCAGGGCGTATATGCAGCTGTCGATATCCTCAAAGGTGTTGATATAGGTGGATACATGTATGTTGACACAGGCGTAAACGTAATCACAGCTGAGAACGTTGACAAGTTCTAATCGAGAATAGAAGTTCTACGCTTCACCATCGGTGTAAAATCCGGTGGTTTTTTTTAAAACTCTTCCCTTCCATCACCGAGTAAACCCATCATCTTTTTTCAAATGAATATCGAGGAAAAAAGTTCATCAGTTCGGATTTCCATCCATTCCGCCGCCTGTAGATATAGGGAGGCAGTATGAGAGGTATAAGGTTGACTTTTTCGCCTTGCAATGGGGAAGAACAGTTCTCAAAACGACGATTACTGTCCTTTCACTATCAGAGAGGTAGAAAATGACAGAGAGTCAGAAACGTCAAATTCACTTACTAAGGAAAGAAGGGTACGGATATTCGAGAATCGCCAGCGAACTTGGTGTATCACAAAACACAGTTAAATCTTACTGTCGCAGGAATCGCCTTACGGAGGATGAGAAGAAGGCCGCTATAAACACCACTTGTCTTCAATGCGGCGCTCCTGTCGAACAGAACGAAAAGCGCAAACAGAAGAAATTCTGCTCTGATAAGTGTCGCATGGCATGGTGGAACTCTCATCGTAGTGAAGTGAGCCATACCTCGACTTTTGTCTGTGCTAACTGCCAAACAGAATTTAAAGCGTATGGTGTGAGAAAGTACTGTTCTCATAGCTGTTATATCAACGCACGGTTCGGAGGAGGCAGCAATGAGTCGTGAAAAGCTAAGGCAGGAAGCCCTCTATCAGACTACCATGACTATGGTTAAGAATATGCTCGTCTCCGGGTTGATAACCAGGGAAGAATACGGCGCTATAAACTCAATATTTATTGAGAAATATAACCCATCTGTTGGCGCATTAATTTTTGACATTGACTTGATTTAAACAGGAAGTGGAGCAATCTATAGTAACGAATGGAGACGTTGATACAATGCGAACAATAAAGAAAGTTGAACAGCCTATTCCCAAGCTGAGAACAAGAAAGAAAGTTGCAGCATACGCTCGTGTCTCAATGGAGTCAGAGCGTATGAATCATTCACTCTCTGCACAGGTTAGCTACTATAACTCCCTCATCCAGAGAACACCTGAATGGGAGTTCGCCGGAGTATATGCAGATGATGGAATAAGCGGTACGGGGATAGAGAAGAGATTGGAGTTCCAAAGAATGGTAAGTG
>CAVDOI010000192.1:0-2987 GCA_963610485.1 Lachnospiraceae bacterium | reverse complement strand
GTTCTGGATTATCTCACTGTATGGGATAATATCCTTCTTGGTATCAGAGTGGGAGAACTGGCGAAGAAAGAGAAAGACTATTATGAAAGAGCAAGAAGCCTTATTTCTGACTCAGGTCTGGAAAAAGAGATGAATCGGAAAGCCGGCAGCCTTTCTGGCGGGCAGAGACAGCGTGTTGCGATTGTGAGAGCTCTGTTAAAATCTCCTCATGTTCTACTCCTGGATGAACCGACAGCCAACCTGGACAGTGAAAGAGCATTATTGATAATGGAAAAGATCAGGAAATTGACGATAGATAACAATAACGTAACTATCATCTCTACACATGATAATAGACTGACACCTTTTGCGGACAGTATTTACAACTTTTATGACGGCCTCGTGACAAAAGCATGAAAGAAGGACGAGAGTCTCTTTGCAGGAACGAGGTTTAACTATGCGTTTAGACCGCTTTAAGTCCTAAAGTCAGGATAAAGTCTGAACAGAAATGCTTAGAAAAGTCTCATCACCTCATAGATCACCACCGGGATGAACGGCGAAAGGATATATGAGGCAATCTTTATGTGTGTGATATCGAGAAGATTGAGTCCGATGGCGGCCACGACGAGAGATCCGACTTGGGACATCTCGCTGATCGTCTCCTCATTGACGATGGTTGCAATCCAGCCCGAGCACAATGTAAGAAGCGCCTCATAGAGAAAACAGACGAGGCCGGCAAGAGCACACCCGATTCCCTTGCTCGTCGCCATTATGAAGACGATGAAGATGTCGATGAACGACTTTGCAAGGTATGTGTCGTACGTCCCCTGCGTTCCGCTTTCGACAGCACCGACGATGGCCATTGCTCCGACGGATACGAAGAGCGAGGCCGATACGAAGCCTTCTGCGAAGCTTTTATCTCCGGCGCCTGTCTTCTTCTGGACAAACTCACCGAAGCGGGTGAAATGACCGTCGAAGTCGAGTATCTCGCCGATGATGAGACCGATGACGACGGAGGCCGTCAGGACAAGCAGGTTGGTATCTGAAGAGAAGCCCGAGATTCCACTATACAGCACACAGAGCCCCAGTCCGGTCATCAATGCCTTCTTGATTCTCTCAGGTATCCCCTTCTTTATAAAGGACCCGAGGATTCCTGCAATTACTATTCCTATACCGTTGACTGCAACTCCGACAAATGTCATAAGCGACTCTCCTGGAGAATAAATACTATTACTTCTCCCTCTGTTGTAGAAGTATGAGTGTAGAAGAACCCGGAGAAAAAAAGAAGGCACCCAGGGTTCTCCATTATCCGGAATCACAGGACGGACGCTCGGTCATAATCTGCTGTCACCAGTTCTTTTCTTCGCCGGAACTGTCCTTCATGCCCTTCCGCTCGTTGACCATTTTGACGAACCACCCGACCATTTCCGGATCCTGATGGGAGAAGAATGACGATGTGGCAGTGTCGAGAGCCCCGACCTCCGCCATATCCTCATCGGAGAGGGCGAAGTCGAATACATCGAGATTCTCCTTCATCCTTTCCTTGTGAACGGATTTCGGAATTACGACGATTCCTCTCTGTATATGCCATCGCAGAATCACCTGGGCTGTAGTCTTACCGTATCTGTCACCGATTTTCCTGAGCGTCCCGTTTTCAAACAGGCCTTTCCTCCCCTCTCCGAAGGGCGCCCAAGCCTCGAGCTGGATATGGTATTTATCAGCCCAGGGTGCGAGGGCAAGCTGCTGGTTGAGAGGATGGATTTCCATCTGATTCACCATAGGAGGAATTGATACGAAGGATGCGAACTCCACCATCCTGTCTGTGTAGTGATTCGAAATGCCGATTGCGCGGATCTTTCCTTCCCTGTACAGCTCTTCGAGAGCTCTCCAGGCACCGTACGTGTCGCCGAAAGGCTGATGAAGAAGCATAAGATCAAGATAATCGGTGCGGAGCTTTTCCATTGACTCAAGGGTCGACCTGCGGCATTCCTCGTAACCGAAGTTTTCTATCCAGACCTTGCTTGTCAGGAATATCTCATCACGCCTTATTCCCGATTTCACGATTGCCTTTCCGACTTCCTCTTCATTAAAGTAGCTTTGGGCTGTGTCTATTGACCTGTAGCCGCAATCAAGGGCATCAAGTACACATCTCTCCGCCTCATTCTTACCCACCTGATATACTCCATATCCCAAAATCGGCATCTGTACGCCGTTATAAAGTGTCACGTATTCCATATCGTCCTCCTTCAGTCCAATGCGTTCACCCAGGCTTTAACATCGCTTTCAGATACGCCGCTCACGAAGCGATGTCCCCCCGTCCATGTACCGCCTCCCGCCGCCTCTTCAAGAAGACCGGCACTGCTTCCGAGTCCCGAGGAGGCCGATGTACAGAAAGGAATCACCGTCTTTCCGGTAAAATCATTGTCCTTGATGAAGTTGTTCACCGGCCATGCCGCTATCCCCCACCATATGGGGTAACCGATGAAGATGGTGTCATACCCGTCCCAGTTATCGGGAATGGTTTTGACAAGTTCCACATTCCTGAGGCTCTCGTCCTCGTGTTCCCTCACCACCCTGCTCGCCGGATCTCTCCAGTTGAGATCTGAGCTTGTGTAGCTCTCCACAGGCTCGATTCTGAACAGGTCACCGCCCGTCTCCGATGCTATATATTCTGCAACTCTCTCTGTGCTGCCGGTTGCAGAATAATAGACAACAAGGACCTTCTTATCTCCCGTGCGGCTCTCTGCCGTTCCGCTGCACGCTACTGATGCGAGAGTAAGCATCAGTGTCATTCCTGAAAACAAAAACCTTTTCATTTTTCTCTCCTTGACACCCCTCTGCGGGGATGACAGAATGAATCTAACAGCCGGTAGTAACTACCGGGCAATAGCTTTTTAACATTTTTCTGGAGTTTTTATGTATTCGATGAAAGAAGCATGCAGGATGACGAATATGAGTTATGAGAATCTGAAGTTCTACTGCAACGAAGGTCTTGTCCCCAATGTAAA
>CAVDOI010000191.1:0-3086 GCA_963610485.1 Lachnospiraceae bacterium | reverse complement strand
ACATCTTAATATGTAGAGGGTACGGGGTTACACGTCAGTCGAAGATACGCTTACAGACTATGTCGACAATGTTGATTATAGGGAACTGCTTTGTCCCCGATAATTTACATTCTTCGGGAAGCAGTCTTTTCTGAGACATGATTGAGGACGGTCGTTATCCGTATTCAACTTCCGCTAACAGCCTCTGCAGACTCCTTCTTTGATATCATAGAGCAGCGTAGACTGCCCCTTACAGGACGGAAGTTTTCATTCCTTGACACAGCTCAGCTTGATTCTGACTGCCGGTGACTTGAGGTTCCCGTCACGATAGATGGCTCCCGAGGCGATAAGGGGATTGATGACTTCCTTCAGAAACTGGCTTCTGCTCTTATAAGATGTAGCCTCCTGCAGCTCCTTCACAGGCTTGCTGCCTTCCGTTTTCAGTATCCGGATAATCTTCTCGGATGCCGTCATTTCGTCGAGAGAAGGGAGAGTGTCAGGAGTGGTATACAGCTTGTCGAAGAGCGTCAGCTTAAGAAAGCCCGGATAGATGATCACCATCGGCTGCATGCCGCTGTTGCATTCTCTGTAGCACCGCTCTATCGTCTGGAATCCTGTGCCTCCTCGTTCCATGAGGTTTGCCTCGTCCAGGACGGCGGCGATGATGGAGTTTCTTCTTATTGACGGGAGTTTTTTCTCATAGGGTCGAGGCAGCAGCCATGAACCGGGAGAGACAATATCGATTCTGTTGTCGTATATGTCGATGTCGATCTGTGTTCCCTGAATGGAGTAGTCTCTGTGCGCAATTGCGTTGACTACTGCTTCCCTGACGGCTTCCTTCGGATATGAACGGATTTCCTCCCGTCCTCCTTTCTCCGTCTTCCGCCAGCCTGTCTTCGTGTTGCGTTCAATGAATGTCAGTGCATCTTCGAAAACCTTTGCCAGAGATCCTTTCAGCCTTGTGCTGTCCAGTACCGTGCCTGTCTTGTCCAACCCCTTCCAGAGCCTCAGACAGACAAGGGAATCATCACCGTTGTAGTTGTCGGCGAACATCAGAAAACCGGATTTTGCATATCCGTCTTCGGAGACGATCTCCTCGTTCTGAAGCTCCTTCAGCGATGGAACGGATGAATCCTCCCGGTACTCTCTTGCAAGAGAAGCATACTCCTTCCACCCGTCCTCGCTGTATTTCGTCGTGCTTGTTTCGTTGTCGACCCCGAACTTCCTTTTTTCAAGAGATATGATTTCCTCCGGTGTCGCAGGAGAAGAGTAGCCGTCGCCTTTGACATATACTGTTTCGTTGAAATCTCCCTCACGGTATCTGACGATGGATTCTGCGCCGGCGATCTGCACGGCAAGGACAAAACGTTCGGCTTTTTCGTCGACGCTTCTCATCATGTATCGGACTTTCACGTGCGGAAAGATATGTCTGTCGTTGACGAGGGCTATGAGCCTCTTCGTGCTGTCTATACTGTCGAGGTCAAGGCCGAATGCCTCTCCGTCATCCCCGACTCCGACAAACATTGTTCCTCCTTCCCCGTTGGCATAGGCTACAAGTGTTTTCGCCCACTTTACAGGATTGTCAGGATTGAGAACCGCCTTGAATTCGTATTGCGTGTTTTCGTTGATCACATCCGGGTATATTTCTCTGACTTTCATCTCCGTCTCCTTCCCGATTCGGCATTGTCGGGTAACATTTCGATGACATTGCTTTGACATTACTAAACATTGCGAAACATTGCAAGAACATTGCGAAACATTACGAAACATTACTTTTCTCTTCGGAGGAGGCAGAGAATGAGAGTCTGCTGTCTTCAGTTGTTGACGACATTCTGCGGCTTTCCGGCTGCGAATGCGCTGATGTTGGCCGCCGTTATCTCCATGATCCTCTTTCTGGCCTCCTTCGCCCCCCATGAGAGGTGGGGTGTTATGATGCAGTTCGGGGCTGAGAGAAGGGGATTGCCGCTTTCAACCGGCTCTTTCGATACGACGTCGAGAGCAGCGCCTCCGACTTTCCCGCTTTCAAGAGCCGCGGCGAGGTCCTCCTCGACGATGAGATCTCCGCGGGCGTTGTTGACGATGAGGACACCGTCCTTCATCTTCCTGATCGTTTCCCTGTTGATAATCCCCTTAGTTGCAGGGGTGAGGAGAGTATGGAGGACGATGACGTCGCTTTCCGCGTAGAGCTCGTCTGCACTTACGTACTTCCAGCCGTCATCCCTGACGGTCCTTGATGATACGATTACCTTCATGTTGAGTGCCTTCGCTATTTCGGCAGTCCTGTGACCGATTCGCCCGAATCCTATGATGCCCATGGTCTTACCGCTGAGTTCGATGAGAGGGTAGTCCCAGAAGCACCAGTCGCTGCTCTTCTCCCAGCGTCCCTTATGTACCTCATCAGAGTGGTGTCCTATGTGGTGGCAGAGCTCCAGGAGCAGCGCTATTGCACTCTGTGCCACGCTGTCCGTTCCGTACGACGGTACGTTCGATACTGCGATTCCCTTCTTCCGGGCGTAACCGGTATCGACAACGTTGTAGCCGGTGGCGAGGACGGAGATGAACTTCAGACGGGGAAGCGAGTCGATGACGAGCCTTGTTATCGGGGTCTTGTTCGTGACGGCGATATCGGCGTCAGAGAGGCGTCTGATGATCTCCTCGTCATTGTTCTCCGTCCTGTCATATATCGTGACATCCCCCAGTTTCTCTATCATCTCCCAGGAGAGGTCTCCCGGGTTTTCCGCATATCCGTCGAGTACGACAATCTTCATTCTTTTCCTCCGTGATGAGTATAACCGAAGATTGTCTCTCCGTGTGCAGGTCTCTTTCCGCATGTCCTCTGTTCTTGATAAGTACCGGTCTTGAGTATAAAATCGATTGTAGGATATAGATTAATCTTTATGCAAAGAGGAAGAAAAGGGGATGGAACAGTCTTATGCGGTACTCAGTGTCGACGGAAGGTACTCGAAATTCATTTTCAGAAATACGACAATCACATTCCTTCATTCAAAGGACCTTGTAAGGTATCTCGATGTCAAAGAATGGGATAACCTATCTTGTTGTGGACTGCCTCGGCGTCGTGAAAGGAGAGTATGAAGACTATATACATG
>CAVDOI010000190.1:0-3117 GCA_963610485.1 Lachnospiraceae bacterium | reverse complement strand
GCAGAAAAGGCACGTTGTGGACGTTCACATTCGTCGACGACAATACCAGGTATCCGAGTACTGTCGTTGCATGGTTCATAGACGGCGTCGAGGTTGAAATCGAAGGAGGGGACAAAACACGGATGGAGACAGAGATAGAGCAGTATCAGAGGATTCTTGTCCGCTGCCTCTTCATGAATGAAAAGGGGTACGGATCATATGAAACAATGATAGATGGAAACAATAACGGAAATTAAGAGGAGAAAGAGAAATGAAAAGGACAATTCTTATTTTATTTGCAGTCCTGCTTGTATTTTTATTCTTCGTCTCGTGCAAGGTCGAGGTGAATGAAAATGCGGGGGAAACAGTAATACTGAGGTTCAGGACCGAAGACAACGACAGGGCGCTTTCAGGGCTGAGAGAGGTAATAGACAGCAGTAAATATGTCTGGTACTACAAGGCCGAGAAAGCTGATGACACCCCGGCAACCGGTACGAAAACAACCCAGACAAAGATCGGAAATAACGGCAAATTAAGTGAGCAGGTGGCCGAGCCGTTTTCCCTCGGACTCTGGAACTTCACTCTTTTCGGCTATAAGGATACCCAGACAGATTCAAACCTCGTATACAAGGGATCTGTCACAGGCTACGAGATCAAAAGTGATTCCAATACCATCGATGTGACGGTGGAGCCGCAGAAGCCGACAGGAGGAAAGGGGACGATCAAGGTCGACGAGAAGATAAAGCTGACGGCGAACGGCACTGACTATCCGGCGACTGAAGTGACTGTGAAGAAGGAAGGAACAGATACTGAAACGAAAAAGAATTTCGATACGACAAGAGCTGATATTGTGTTCGACGACCTCGACGTTGGAGCATACACCGTGACTGTAGTCTACAAACCGGGGACCATCACATACGCAACCAATTCGGTAACAGTCAATGTATGGAACCATCTGACGACGACAATCAGCGGCAGACTCGACGAGAAGACTGTCTACAAGTCATTCAGCGCTGCAGACGGTGTGGCGACGGACACAAAGACGATTGACACTTCGACAATCAACACAGATGGATTGACCTTAGGTCTCTCTCCGGCAGCAGCTGTTTCTGCCGAGACAGATACTTCAGCATACACGACGACAATCAAGGGAAATATCGTGAAGACCGGAGATGAGGATGCAAAGATCAAGGTCGATGTCTACGACCTCGGCGCAATAGGCGGCGGAGGCACTGCCGCATTCAAGGTCAAGGAAGGAGAGAGTGCAGTCGCTGCTCTCGACCTGAGTCTCGAGAATGCAAAAATCGATAACGGTGTCGTCATCGTAAGTACTTTCATATCGAAGGGACTCTCCAGCGTGAAGCTCTATCACAGCAACAACCAGATGGATGCAGTATCGAAGTCGACGGAAAACGAAGTGACTGCGGACAACAACTGGTTCTATGATGCTTCATCAGGAAAACTTGTCTTTGCCACATCGTCGTTCAGCCCGTTCCACGTCACGTCGGAAATGAATGTCTACGATCCGGATAGCAACGTATCGTACAAGCTGGAGAAGAAAGACGGCGGGTATAAACTCCTCGACAAGGATGGACAGGAGACAACGGCAGCGGGAGCGAATCTCGTACTCCTCGACTGTACTCTCTCGAATAACGTCCCCGATGACCTTCTCTCGAAGAACTGGACGGTTATCCATGCCCGCTGTGCAGAGAACGCCGGGTTCTGGGATGAAGAGAGCTCATACTTCAGCGGAGGGAGGGGCACGAAGATAGAGCCTTACCTCATTGCCGACAAGAATCAGTTCCAGAAGATTACCGATATGTACGATAAGTATGCGTACTACAGAATCAAGGACGGGGTAACCGAAATCGACTGTTCGGACTGGACATCTGTCAAACTCTTCGGCTCATTCGACGGAAACGGTGTGAAACTCAAAGGTATCAACCAGAAACTCTTCTACTATGTGGGTAAACTGCCGTCGACAAAGGAATCTGCCGCACTTCTCGCCAACTGGGATACGACTCCCGTCGTGCTGAAGAACTTCGAGGCCAACTTCAACCTTGAAACCGACCTCGATGCCGCTGCCGGCATGATTTACCAGATAAACGGCAACAACACCACCACTTTCGACAATGTGACAATCAGCGGAAGAATAGCGGGAGGCTCGAACTCGGGTGCATTCTTCACCTATACGGGACCGAACTACTATGACCAGGAAGTCTCGGGCATGAAGCAGAAGATTGTTGTTAATAATTCTCTGGTTACGGCAGAGCTTACATGTACAGCCGGTGTCGGTGTCATAGCCGGATACCCGAAATACTGCAACAAAGATGTTGTTGTCCACTGCGACAAGTCGATAGACGAGCTCTTCAAAGGAACAGCTGTCGTCACAACAGGCAGCTCTGTCAGACTATTTGCATTTGACTGCACATATGTCGGGAAGAACAGCAGTACGACTAATGAAGCGACAACAACGGGCGTCTCTTACATGACTTCCCAGATTCCGGTGTATGATGCTTCCTCAGGATACTCCGTAACCTGGGCTGACGGGGCACAGAGAATGGAGGTCTTCATCGCGGCGCAGCTTGACGAGACTGAAGAGAATTCGGACACGAGGACTGCTGTTGTCGGAATAACGCTGACTTTGAAGCATACAGAAACGAAGACGAAGAGTGAAGGAAACACAAGCGAGAAGGTTCTCGAGAGTTTTACCTCAGTCGAGCTCTTGAACAAGCAGCAGTCTTATGACGCTGCAATCACGGACGGCAAACTTACGGCTAAGACCGGCGGGGATGTGAATTATACCTGCGGGAGAATAAAACTGCAGGTTGCCCAGTATGACGCAAATGGAAAAATGGTTGCGTTCGGTTCGAAAATGATAGCTAAACGTACAACTTACAACGAAAGCTGGACAATCAATCCTTGATGTACAAGCTGGAGCATAGCAGAAAGATGGGGGCAGGAGATTCTTCTACCCCCTTCTTGCTTGTCGTGGAAAGCGGGGCTACATGAACATCACGAAATAGATCGGAAGATATGTTATGCCTTTGTCGTCCGTGCGGATTTCACGCTCGTTGGAGAGCACGACTGCACTCTTCACATTGTAGTCCGGATTCGACATGAATGTATCCAGTGCAC
>CAVDOI010000189.1:0-3206 GCA_963610485.1 Lachnospiraceae bacterium | reverse complement strand
GGCAAACATGTCTCCCAGTCCGTTGACGGCCGATGTGAGGGCGACGTCGGAGCGTGACTTCGAGAAGACCGCAAGGGTGATGCAGAGTCCCCATCCCGGGCCGGCTGACCATACGGCCTGGGTGAGAGCTTCAAGCCAGACCTTGTAATTGAAGAGATCCTTCAGCTTGAAGCCGAAGTAGTGGTTGAGACCTTCCACGGAGCCTTTGAGTGTGAGAGCCTGTACCGCCATGATGATGAGGGATACGAACAGTACGGGGATGAATACCTTGTTCGCCTTCTCGATTCCCGATACGCCCTTGTAGCAGATGTATGCAGATATCCCGAGAATGACGACGAAGAGAATGACCGTGACCGGATTTCCGTTCGAGACCGAAGTGAAGAGGGCTGCCTTGTCGGCGCCGTAGTAACCCTTCGTGAACGAGAGTCCGACATAGTACAGGATCCATGCGAGGACTGCCGAATAATATGCTGCAGTCATCGCCATGATCATTGCGATGATCGCTCCGAGCCATGTCTTCTTCTTGCCGGCGATGGCCTTGTAGGCGCCGGGGGTGCCGCGCCTGCTTCTTCTCCCCATGAAATGCTCGCCCATCATGACGGGGATTATGACGACGAACATCATGACGATGTACGCGATGACGAATGCTCCGCCGTTCTTTGCGGCGACACGCGGGAACCTCCATATGTTTCCCGTACCGACAGAGCCTGCTATCAGCGAAATGACGAAGGCCATCTGCGATGAATAGCCGAGCTTTTTTCCTTTCTCCTTCAGTGCATCCATAGCTGTCCTCCTTTTTGTGTTTTTCCTGCGGTTCCTCTACCGCCTTCAATTTCATCTTAAGGGCAGGTATAACCCAAACTTTTAGCTAATTAAACGCTTATCGCATCGCGTTCCCCTTCAACTTCTTGTTGTGAGGGGAATTATTTTTCATAAAAGGGGTTGACTTTTCTTTTGGTTAAGCGTACAATGTACGCTTAGAAGAAGGAGTGCAGATATGGCTAAAATAGACAAGACAGAAAGCAATATTTATGACATCCCGAAGGGTGCAAATGTAGTCAAGGGCGGAGCCGTTTATATAAATGACAGCAACTACAGGATTGTTCCGACAGACGGCAGAAAGCCGTTTGTAAGTCATAAGAAATTGTGTATAGGTAAAGTAGTCGAAGGACAGAAAGGCAAGTTTTACGCCAATGACAACTTCAAGAGGAAGTTTCTGAAGGAAGAGCTTCCCCTTCCTCCGGAGAAGAATGACTCGTTAAGTGTAGGTTCATATGCAATAGCAACAGCAGTTGATGAAAAATTCGAAGTAAGCAGGATTCTAAAAGAAGCAGGTTTTACTGAAGAACAGATATTCATGATTATGGACCTTGTCCTTTATATGCTGGATAAAGAGTCAGCTGTATTCCAGCATTTTCCCGCATGGGCGCGCGACAATGCTACATTCTCTGATTCTATTTCATCGGATTCCACCATTTCTAAGTTTGTTAACGGGATAAGTTATTCTGAAATACAGCTTTTCAAGGATAAATGGCTTGAGACTGTCCTTAAGAAGAATGATAAGGTATTTCTTTGTTATGACTCAACGAACGTGAACTCGCAGGCAGAAGGTGTCTCTCTTGTAGAAAAAGGGCATGCCAAGGATGACAAGACATTGAACCAGGTGAATACGGAGTATGTGGTAAGACAGGAGGACGGAATTCCTGTTACATATATGCAATACCCTGGTTCCATCTGCGATATTGCTGAAGCAGAGGAAATGATCAAATACCTCGGGAAATTCAATAAAGACACAAAGATGACTGCAGTCTGTGACAGAGGTTATATTTCTGAGGATAATGTTACCTACTTTAATGAGCACGAACTAGGTTTTCTGCTTTTGTTGAAGTCCAACACAAATGCATCAAAAAAGCTGATCACCGATCACGCCAAGGAGGTGAAAGACAGGTACGGCTGTTATATTCCCGAATATGGCATTTACGGAAAGACTTTCCGCATCAAACTCTTCAAAAACAGTAATATTGAATGTTATGCGCATCTTATATATGACGTCGATCTGGAAAGGGACCACAGAGAGACATTGCACAACACGATAAATGCCCAGAGGCTTGAAATACAGAGACATATTGACAGAAAGGACAAGCTCACTGAGGATAATCTCAAGAAATACTTCATGTTTGATTTAGAGCTTGAGCCCTCAGAAGCAATCATTGCTCCGGCTAAAGGCAGAGGAGTGAAGAAAGCCGAGCAGCCTTCATTTGTCATCAAGTCTTTCAAAGAGAACGAAGATGTGATAGCTGAGGAATTTTCTTACTGCGGTTTCTTTATTCTGGTTACATCTGATGAGATGCCTGTAAAGGAAGCTGTTGATGGTTATAGCAAGAGAGATTCTGTCGAAAAGGTATTCGAGTCACTCAAGAGTCACCTCGGGATGGACAAGATAGGCGTGCATACAGAAGAGTCAATGCAGGGAAAAACTTTCCTATGGTTCATTGCCTCGATTTTCAGATCCTCTATCTCTCATTCTCTTTCATCTCTTAGAGAATCGAGCAATAACAAAAAAGACTATACTACTCCAGCCGCCATAGACAGACTTGACGCTATAAAAGCTGACAAAAATCTATCTTCCGGCAAGTATGAGAGACGCTACAAGCTTACTAAAACCCAGAAAGAAATATGCAAATGCCTTAGTATTAAAGAGTCTCTGATTGATGAGATTATTGGTGGAATTTGTTAGGAAGCGTATATTTTAGGAAAAGTTTGGGATGAAAAACAAAATTCCGGGAGGAACCCTCCCATGACTGAAAAAGAAAGAAAGGAACGGGAACTGAGAAATATCGGAGAGCTCAGAATGATTGACGACACATTCTTCGCAGCAGTCTTCGACGGACAGACAGAAGAGACGGAGGTGCTCATACGCACTATCCTCAATCGTGATGACATCACCGTTGTTAAATCAAAGGTACAGAACTTCATCCCCAACCTCAGAGGACATGGCGTCTCGCTTGATGTACTTGCAGAAGACAGCGACGGCAGGGCATACAACATTGAGGTGCAGAGGGCGGATGCGGGAGCATCGCCGAAGAGGGCAAGATTCACAGGTGCCATGGTCGACACCAGACTTCTTGAGAAGGGAGAAGACTATGAAACGCTTCCCGACCGATATACGATATTCATAACGGAGGGGGATTATTACAGGAGGATGG
>CAVDOI010000188.1:0-3414 GCA_963610485.1 Lachnospiraceae bacterium | reverse complement strand
TATGTCCATCCTTCAAGATAAATATAAGGCTGGAACGCCCGTTCTTCAAGATAATCCCCACTAGACTAGAAGGTATATCCGATGCCGAGTTTTACCGGCATCAGCTCGAATCTCATGTCCTTATTCGATATCGTATACTCGAAACGTACATCCGTACCAACTCCGAAAGACAGCTCTCCGAGCTTGTATTTATAAGTAAAACTGAAGCCGGCAACCGGTGCGAATGTCTTCTCTGATGCCGATTCAACTACATCGAAACCGACACCAAGTACAAGATCGATTCTTGAATGCCCGGTCTCATACGGAACAAACCCGACGGTGGCCATCAACGGAACCTGACTCTTATATCCGCCGACATGGAGTATGATTCCTTCACAGCCGGCCTTAAAACCGACAGTGAACATATCTGCGACCTTATAATCGTATTCAACATTGAATGCCCATATATAGGATCTGGCGAATCTCCTTATATTGAAACTCTTCCCGTCCACTACTCTTTCAGCAAGTCCGTAAGGTGTTCCCCATATTGTCACCGTCTGTTTCTTAGAGTTTGTTGATGAGGATGAGCCGACACCGTAATCTGAAGCTGCACCGCTGCCGGATGATGCGGGATCAGGGGACACATCTGCCGGAGCATTATCTGCATCAGCAGATTTCACGGCTTCCTCCGGTGAAGCAACAGTCACTCCTGGGGCATCCGGAAGAACACTATCTGAAGCTGTATCGACTGGTGTTACGGCTTCAGAGATATCAGCCGGGAGAGTATCAGAGGTTGTACCGGACGATGCTGCGACTTCTTCTGCCGGGTCTTCCGCCGGAGCACTATCTGCGTCGGCAGATATCACAGCTTCCTCTGCCGGATCTTCCGGGAGAGCACTATCTGACGTTGTATCTACTGATATTTCTGCTTCGGAGGTATCAGCGGAAACAGCATCTGCTGCTTCTGCAGTCTCCACTATACTCTCGATATATGAAGGAAGCTCGGCCTCCAGTGTGCCGACCGCTGCATCAAATTCATCCTTTCCGAATACCGTCGGATAAGTTACTCTGGCTTTTCCGTCTTCTGTAACACTTAACCCGACACCATCCAGATATTCCGGATACCTGTCATATGCATAGCTGCAGAATGCCGATATATCATCAGGTGTCACCACATCCGGATAAGTAATGATTGCATAGCCTGTATAAGCTTCAATCTCCAGCTCGTATCCGTTCCAGTCGACAACGGCTTCAAGCGGTTTCCGGGTATCCCTGCCTGTATTGACAGGCACAGTCTGACTGACGTAAAGATACGGAAATTTCTGAGTTTCATCTTCTTCAGATAGAGCAATCGCAATATCTGTTTCAGGTTCCTCTCCTTCCACGGTCTCGCCTTTCCCTTCGTCAACGGCAGGCCCGTTCTCAGCCCCGCCGCCGTTCATCACGGCCTCTGTTTCTGATTCGTCATCTGCCGTCATATCCGACCCGGAAACAGGAGATGTCTGACCGGCATAAGAAAACGGTGATTCATTTTCAACATCTTCTTCAGATATTACAGCGATTGTATCTGTTTCAGGTTCCGCTTCCTCTGCGGCCTCATCCACCCCTTCATCAACTGCAGAACCGTTCTCAGCTTCTGTTTCCGGTTTATCTTCTGCAGCTGTATCTGAACCGGAAACGGGTGCTGTCTGACTGACATATAGATAGGGAGACTTCTGAGAAGCATCCTCTTCAGATACCGCTCCGCCTTCAGCCGTGTTCCCATTCTTTGCGACTTCTCTTTCTGCAACAGGCTCAATGCCGGCACTTGATGCATCTGCGCGCTCATGGCCGCATCGGGTTACCATAAGAATGATGACCAATATCACCGCGACAATCACCGCGGCTGCAATATAATATGCCCGGCGGTTTTTGTTTCCTTTATTTGTATTTCCCTTATCTTCGAATTTCATTTATACAATCCTGTCTCCGTTAATCTGTTTTCTATGTCGTGCTTTCTGTCTTCGTCACTGTAATGCTCACACTATCTCCCGCTGCAAGAGCAAGGCCGCAGGACGTCGTTGCTTCAGAGGCGACTTTAGACAAATCACTAAGTACAGAGCTATATGAAACACTCTTGAAGTCAGTGCCTGTGAAATACAGATAAGTGTAAGATTTCTGTTTTTTGATTACTGTTGCTGTTCCGTTCACGTCAATGGATATGGAATCATACGTGACTTCAGTATCGTCAGCGGATGACCCCACTTGAGTAGAGTTATATTTGTCACTCCCGGTTGCTTTGGTTAAATGCCAGACAGTATATCCCTTATCTTCCGGTATATAGATTAGAACGATATCACCGGCTTTAAGATCCCCGGTATTGCTGCCGATGGTAACACCGCTTATCTTTTTGATGCTCCACTTCTGGGTAAGCTTCACGCCGTCTACAGCCGACGATGAGATATCGCCTGTCTTAACCTGTGTTTCACCGTTGTACCAGCCGGCGAAGTCATACTTTTCAGATGTCAATGCAGGGAGTGTCATACTTCCGCTGTCCGGGTCGATTGAAACTGTTCCTGATCCCGGAGTGGGATCTACGCTCTCTGTCTCTCCGCCGGTCTCCGGAGCAGACCAGCCGAGTACCGGAGTGTAATACTCTTCTTCTGAATAGAACATCTTTTTTAGAGTATCAATCTTCACAGTTTCAGAATCATATTGATTGTCCTTCGAGCTGGAATCATACCATATGACATCCTTCACCCATGGACGTCCTTCTTTCGCTTCCCGGGTAAGATCAGAAATCGAAAGAGTTGTACCTTCCCCGACTATCTTCTCTTCCGAGCCGTCAATGATGTAACTCACATTCCATTTGGCATATATAGCCGTATCTTTCGGGAATACTGTTTCCGATGTGATCTTCTCATTGCTGTCTCCGTTATACCAGCCGGCGAAATATCTCTCTGTTTTCTCGATGAAGGAATTGCCTGTTCCGTCTTTTCCTTCTGTAAAGAAAGACGCATCGGATATCGCCGTGCCGAGATCAACTTTCTTGACTATCCTTCTGCCGGCATCTTCCGCAGTCTTCAATGTCTCATCTGTCTTTACATCAACCGTGATATATGACTCATAAGAGGGATAGAGAGTCAGATTGCTGTCCAGAGTGCACGGGAAAATGACCGGCTCTGTTTTTTCTTCATCCTTATAGAAGCCTTTGAAATGGTACCCGCCGTTCGTTGCCGCAGTCTCACAGGCACTCTTCTGACCTGATATGAACTCGTCAGTCTCCGGGAGGGAGGTACCTGCAGTATATTGCTTTGTCTCATCTCCGACCTTCACCAGGACAAGCCACTTTGCATACAGTGTGGTATCTTCGGTTATCGGCTCATCGGCACAGACGAATTGAGTTTCGTAGCCTGAGTCTTTGTAGAGACCGCCGAAAGTATAGCCCTCTTTTGT
>CAVDOI010000187.1:0-3431 GCA_963610485.1 Lachnospiraceae bacterium | reverse complement strand
CATGGTTTTTGACATGAAAACCATCAGGTCATATTCTATTCAAGAGGCAGACATTTGCCAGCTGTTTTCTTTTGACCAGATCAACAAGAAGGAGCTTGTCAATGCAGAATGGACCAGTTATTTTGAAAACAAGTAATCCAGAAGTTACAAATATCTCCCCTTTCGGGATCCGGGTACTTGCCGGAGGAACTGAACTTTTCATCGGCTTTAAAGAGTTCCCATTCTTTGACGGTGAATCCATAAAGGATATCGCCGATGTTGAAAGTGACTCTTATGGAAATCTGCACTGGAGAAAACTTGACGTCGACATTGAGATTGACTCTTTGATAAATCCCGAAAGCTATCCTCTGACATACAAATAGAGCCATGCGCACGTTATGAGTTGATGCTGCGTCAAATCCTGTGATATAAGGCATGCTCCGGCAAGCAGGGATTAAAGCCCTCTCTGTTATCAGGTACCCGTAGAGATATCAGAACTTTCAGTGTCAGCTCTTCAGTTCCTCAAAGCTGTCAGAGGAACGACGAACACTCCGTCGGGACGGAGATACGCGGCATTTGCAAGGCCGCAGATGACGCACTTCGTCTTCGGCGGTTTTCCTCCGTTCTTTACAATATCAGAGGAAACCTTCAATAGTGATGCCGCTCCTTCGTCGATCTTTCCCGCACCCAGCTTGATTTCGAATGCACACCATTCCCCGTCGGGGAGTTCTATGACAGCGTCGATCTCGTTATTTCTGTAATCCTGGTAATGATAGAGAGTCCCGTCGAAGGACGAGGCATAGACTCTCAGATCATGTTCGACAAGCGCTTCAAAGAGAAAACCGAATGTATTCAGGTCCTTCATCAGCTTCTCCCGCGTAAGATTAAGGAGTGCCGCCGCCATTGCAGGATCCGAAAAATGTCTTTTCTCAGCCACCTTGAGCCGTAGTGATGATCTTATTTCAGGGGAATACGGCAACTGGTTGCTGAAGAGGAAAAGACGCGAGAGCGCTTCGATGTACCTTGTAAGCGTGTTACGGCTCATCACATCCCTTCCGTTTCCTGTTATGTCGCTGAGGATCGTGCTGTCTGAGACTGTAGTTGACTCATTCCGCGCAAGTGATCTGAGAACGAGGAGTGCTCTCCTCCTGTCATATTCAGCGTCTTCATCAAGCCGGGGAAGATCGTTGTCTACTATGGTGCGCATATATGAACGAGGCATGAGGTGTGCTTTTTCGGGATTTACAGAGATATTGTCCGGCCATCCGCCGCGCACTATGTATGTTGCAATGTCCTCAAGAAGGACATCTCCGGTAAGTACAGTATCGAGCTTGCCGCTGCAGAGTTCTTCGAGACTGACAAGTCCGGATGAATCGCCTGTCTCATAAAGCGACATTGTGTCCATCCTTAGGCGTACTATCCTCCCTGCGCCGCTGTGCATAACGCCCTTTGTTCCCGGCGTCGATGACCCTGTCAGAATGAACTGCCCCTTCTTATGCCGTCTGTCGATTTCAGCTCTCGCTGCATCCCAGAGGGATGGAACCTCCTGCCATTCTGTTATCAGCCGTGGGGTGTCACCTTTAAGGACTGCACTCGGCTCGAGAGACGCAAGAAGCCTGTTCGAGAATCCGTTCTTCGGATTCTCCATATGATAGTCACTGCCTGCATGCAAAGCCGACGACGAAGCCTTTCCACATCCTCTCGGACCTTCTATGCATATTCCTCCGCTGACAGAAAGATACCTTTCTAATGCCGTATCGATGATTCTTTTTCTGTATTGACAACCATTACCCTTCAATCTCATTTTGTCCCCCCGGACTTTGCAATTGTCACATGAGAAATCATATTAAGCCAATCAAAAAACACATGCAACGATATCATATCCAAGTAACAATAATTCATGATATTGCTGAATTGAGTCAATTTTTTATAATTTCACATAATAACCAAAGCAACTGAGCAGAATTCTGTTCAATAATTGAACACGATTTTGAATGTAAACTGAACAGAATTCCGGGGTTCTCTATATGTCCTTTCTGCAAGCTGTATTCTAGCTAGTTTCTGAGACACCCGAGAGGAACGACAAAAACGCCGTCCTCCCTTCTGTAGGCATATGGGGTTGCCGTAAGAACCATCAGAAATGCCGGAGCTTTCTCTTTGTCCGTGTCGATATCGGAAGCAATATCAAGAAGATGTTTCGCTCCTTCATCTATTGACTCCGAACTTGACAGCTTGACTTCGACTGCAGCCCATTTCCCGTTTCGCAGGTGTATGATCGCATCGGCTTCTCTTCCTCGCGCATCACGGTAATGGAAGACCTCACCCTTAAGACTTTCTGAATAAACACGGAGGTCCCTTACACACATGGACTCAAAGAAGAGCCCGAACGTCTCCAAATCCCGTATCAGATCTTCCGGTCCTATTCCCAATGCTGCAACACCTATGGAAGGATCTGTGAAATGTCTTGTATTAGTTTCTCTGATTGCTGTTCTGGATCGAAGATTCGTATTCCATGCAGGGAGTTCTTCAATTACAAAAAGCTTTGTAAATGCATTTATGTATGATGTAACCGTATCCTCATCAAAAGTATCTTCATCATTGCTGCTTATATCCGCACGAATCCTGGCTGTTGACGTCTCTGTGGAAACAGCACGGGCATAACTTCTCATAAGACGTCTGATGCGTTCGGGATTCTTCCTCCGTTTGAACATTTTGTTGATGTCCTCTTCCACCAGCCCCCGATAGAAGTTATATACCTGTTCAAGAGCATCATCTCTTTCGAGGCCGAGAGCTTCAGGCCAGCCGCCGCGGCATAAGAGATAAGCGTAATCTCTGAGACCAAGAGGACAGGAAGTTGCTGTGAAGTTGTCCGGATTCTCGAATAAGGCCCCCAGCGATATTCTGCCGTTCCCGTCTCCGGACTCAAAAAGCGACATTGTGCGCATGGTCATCGGTACTATTCTTCCGATGCCGCTGTGATCATAAGCATTCTCCTCCACAGGCGTACTGGAACCGGTAAGGATGAACTGTCCCTTCTTCTTTCTGTGATCGACCTCGAATCTGATCTGATCCCAGATAAAGGGTATTATCTGCCATTCGTCGATAAGCCGCGGAGTTTCCCCTTCCAGGAAAATATCAGGTGCAGATTTTGCAAGTGCTATGTTCTGTTCTTTGGTCTTGTTGTTCTGCATGTAGACGACACTTTTTGCAACCTGCTCTGCTGTCGTCGACTTACCTGACCATTTTATTCCCTTTATAAGAACAGCGCCGGCTGTTCTCAGTCTGTCTTGAAGTATTGTATCAGCTATTCTTTTGTAATAACCCTTTTTTCCTTCTTCCATAATAAGATAATATATTAACTTCGGTTATTTGACAAGATTAACTTCGGTTATTTGTGAAGATTAACTTCGGTTATTTGTGAAGATTAACTTCGGTTATTTGTGAAGATTAAC
>CAVDOI010000186.1:0-3450 GCA_963610485.1 Lachnospiraceae bacterium | reverse complement strand
GTTCTGATGTCGGAGAGGAGGATGCCGATAAGGTGTGTCGACTGCGTTACAAGGTTACGGGCGGTTTCGTTGGGAATGTAGTTTTTGTTCTCGATGATTTTCTGTACTTTGACTCTTGTAGCTTTCTTTACATACGGATAGCCGTTTAACACTCGTGAGACGGTTGAAGCCGAGCATCCCGCCTCCTTTGCTATTTCGTAAATAGTTATATTAGCCATCTAGAACCTCTCCTTGAAAATTATATAGATAAATATTATCGGAAAACAACATTTGATATTATCGGCTTTTGAAATAAGCTTCATGCTATTTCTTCCCCGTCATTATTTCTTTCCTGACCTTCCGATAGCATACAATGAATAGAATAAGACAGGTTATGTCGGACGGAAGCTCAGATATCGGCCAGCACCACCAGATGATGTTTATGTCATTGAAACTCTTCAGAAGGTAGGCCACCGGAACACGTACTATTACTGTTCTGCAGATTCCCACAATCAGTGTATAGTAACTTCTTCCGCATGCCTGGAAGAAAGCGGTGAGGCTGCTCATCAATCCGCTTGTCAGATAAGTAAGGCCTATTATTCTGAAGCAGTAAAGTGAAAGATCCAGCATTTCTTCCGTCGGAGAGAAGGGAGTCATCAACTGCTTCGAGAAGAAAAAGAACGTCAGGAAGCAGAAGAATTGCCATATTCCGGCAAGGATTTCTCCTTCCTTGATCGATTTATTTATCCTCCCGAGGTCTCTCTTTCCATAGAAGAACGAATACATTGTCACAAGGCCTGCGTGCAGCCCCTGGGTCGGCATCAGGGCAATGCTCTGAAGTTTTGCATAAATACCGAATACAGCATTCGCCGATGCCGAGAATGACAGAAGAATACGATTGATGAAGTAGTTGCCGAATGATGAACAGATTCCAGTTGCCGACGTCGGTACTCCGATTTTCACAACCTCCCAGAGTGTTTCCTTTTTCATTTCGGCTTTTCTGAGATTCGAGAAAATCATTGTGTTGTATTTTCTATTGAAGTACAAAGAAAGCACAGCTGCGATGAGTTGTCCGATTATCGTCGCATATGCAGCACCGGGAACGCCGAGGGCTGGAACAGGGCCGAAGCCGAAAATCATGACAGGGTCCAGAATTATGTTAGTGACTGTTCCGGCAGCCTGTGAATACAGGGGATACCGTGTAAGCCCCGTAGCCTGCAGCAGCCTTTCGGCAGTTACCTGGAGTGCCATTGAGATGATCAAAAGAAGAATCGGCTTCAGATATTGAATTCCGTATTCAATGACTGCATCTTTATCCGTTGTTGAAATAAAGTAGAAATGTGTCGCGAAGAGACCGAAGCACATGAACAGGACTACGAATACGAACTGGACAAGGAAGCCTGCCTTGACGGCAGATCCGGCCTTGTCATAATCGCCTGCCCCGAGAGAGCGGGAAATTATCGAGTTCATCCCTGTGGCTATTCCGGTAAAGAAAGATGACGCCAGTCCCTGTACTACATAGGCGAGGGACACTGCCGACAGTACTTCTGCTCCGAGACGGGACAGAAAGAGACTGTCGACAAAGCTGTATAGTCCCTGTATCAGAAGAGAGAGGACAACAGGCCAGGAAAGCTGGATGAGCATGCTTCGCTCTGATTTTTCCTGAAGATCGAAAATCGTCTTTGTCATACTCTCCCTCTTGCTGTGTTCCGATTAACCGTTTTCTCTGCCTTTCATTGAACCCGGGACTCTGAACTCTCTTTTTACACCGGTGAATTCGCCCTCGAGATCCAGGAACTTCTGCATGGGGAATACGCCGAGCGCACTGTGTCCCTTAAGTCCGTTCGGGAACTCAAGTTCGTTTGAAGGAACATTGTTCTTAGCCTTCATATTCTCAACGCCGTAACGCCACATCGCTTCAAGAGCTACTTTCATCATATAGTGATAACTGATCATCCTGTAACCCTGCGTGAAGATCATGTCATTGTCGACATCGGCAACACCGTTGACGGAGTTCTGGTCGGGATAGATTTTCCACCCTTTTACCTTTTCTCCGACAACCTTTGCCAGTTCCTTTGCTCTCGGTGTGCGACAGAGACCGCAGGCCATTGTCGCTTCCGCACCGAGCTCGACGGCGTTGTTGAGATAGGAGATACAGTCTTCAAGCTGTTCATCAGTCTCAAGAGGATTGTTGTTTCTTGCCACAACGATGCAGTCTGTATCCTTGCAGGCTTTCAATGCTGCCTTCAGTACGGGTTCATATTCCTTCCAGCCTTCTCCTTTTTCGTTTCCGAGAAGAATTCCTTTTGCCCCGGCCTTTATCATCCGCAGCGTTGTATAGTAGGCATTCACCGGAGTATCATAACCGGCACCGACATCAACAAGCAGGGGAAGGGGAGAGAAAGTGCATATTCTTTCGACAGAATGAACGACTTCATCTGTCGTAAGCATAGGTTCCAGTACGCCGCAGCTTTCTCCGAGTTCTCCTCCGCTGAGAAGTACTGCTCTGGCTCCGCTGAGTTCTGCAGCCAGTGCTGATCCGCAGTCATAGATGCACGGCATCATGACACATTCATCTGTTCTTTCTGCTAATTCCTTAAGATTGTATTTAGCTGACATATTGTTGCTCCTTTGTTATTTTTCTGACTCTTTGAGTTGAGGTGTTTTTACAAATACGAACAGAAGTCCAAGAAGGAGGAAGAAAACACACCCGACGACGAAAGGTGTTCGTTCCCACGTTGTGTTGAATATTATTTTCGAGTATTTGACTGCGTATGATGAGCCGAAAGAGCCGAGAGAACTGACTATTGTAGAAACTGAAATTGATGCAGCTCTATAGTTGTCATCAAGACCTATTCCGAGGAAGTAGTTTACAGCAGGCTGTAACAGGCCGTAACCAAACCCGAACGTCAGTGAGAATATCGTGTAGATTACAATATTGTTTGCAAAGGCAAGAGCGATGAATGATATGCTGTTGATCACAAACCCCAGTGTCATTGCCTTTACTCCGAGCTTTTTCTGGATCTTATGAAAGGAGCCGCCTCCGACTACACCGATCAAGGTAAAGAGGGAAAGTACAACCGCTGCGACAGTTGAGTTGCCGTAGCCGTTGCCGACGATGATTCCCGACGTCTGTGTGACATAAGCATAGAACCAGAGCATGTAGAGCGCATGAACGACGGCCCAGAACATTACATGTTTGGTAACTATACGGGACAAATCGAAGCCCTTGACATTCTGTAACCCTGTTGTGACAGCCTCTTTCGGTTCGGGAAGCCAGAAGTATGCGATTATCATTACAGGAACAACAAGGAAGTAGACAGCGAACGGGAGCTTCCAGTTATAGTTGCAGAGTATTCCTCCCAGCATCTGGAAAATGACGGCACCGACATTCGTCGCCATACTGTTTCTGCTGAACTGCTTGGAGATGTCATCACCTTTGAAGAGAGAAAGGACAAGGCATGTTATGAC
>CAVDOI010000185.1:0-3485 GCA_963610485.1 Lachnospiraceae bacterium | reverse complement strand
GAGGAAGAAGGAGAACATCTGCTGCCATGCAATACGCCGGGCATTCCACCTAAATGTGAACTTCCTGCAAATTATACCTCAAAGTTCGATAATCTTGAGAACTTCCTCGAATGATTTCCCGCTTTTGTTGATTGCCTGAAGAAGAATCTCCGCCTGGATCTTCCTTTTCTCGTCCAGAAGCTCCTTCATAACGGCAAGAGTGTCATCATATTCCTTCTTCAGATTCGTAGTTTTCTCCTGTGTTCTCTTAATTCTTGTGTCAATTGAGTATTCGCATCAGTTAGCACCGGGAATTTCAGCTTGAGCACCGGTACCAGTTGCACATTCAGCACCGCAGGTGCTTGTTCGGCACGAACGGTGCATGAAATTGGCTTTTGCCAAGAGTGTGGTGAGCTTAGTCTTTAAGTTCTTTCAGAAGCGCCTGACAGACTATCTCATTCATGCTGAGTCCGGCCCGAAGCGCTTTATCCCTAAGTCTCTCGAGTAGGCTTGAAGAGAGCAGTGCATGGAAGCTGACGTTCTTCTTTTCCGGCTTTATCTTTGTCGTCCTGGTAACCTGCGTGTAGTTGGACTTGACGTCGACCTCTCCGAGAATCTCGTCCAGCGTATTCATGATGTCTTCCGCTTTCTCAAGAACTGTATCGAACATGTCGACAGCGTCTGAAAGCTTTTCTACTAGTTGAGATGCCTCGAAAGATGAAGGTAAAGCCTCGAGTTTTTCGGACTCCTTATCCTTCATGTCGTTTATCTCCCTTTCGAATTCCGAGTAAGCCGTTCTCAGACTTCTGTCGTAGCTCTGCACGACCCGTATCATTCTTCTTTTATCATCTCTATTCATTCTGTTCTCCTAGTCCGGCCGTTTATGTACATGTTGTCCTCATTGGCAGTAAGCAGGCCGGAAACGTGCGAAGAAGAGAGAGGGAAGCCTTCTTTTAAAGACCCCCTCTCTCCTCATGTCAGTAAAGCTTGTGTGCAGACTCGAAGTACTGCCTCATGTTGTAGTTGCCAAAGGAGACCTTCACCGTAGAATAGACGATTCTGTTAAGAATTGACTCTGTCATTGTAGACTCATCACCGAAGCGGTCATACCATTCGGGAAAATCATACTGGGAACAGTAGATGGTGGAATGAGTACACTCGCGCTTCTCAATAATCTCGAAAAGAAACTCTCTCTGTTCAACGGTGGGCACAAGAGACAGCCACTCATCGAGAATCAGAAGATCGTAGTTCGCAAGCATTCTCAGCATCCTTTTCTTCTGCTGCGGTGTCTCAATGCAGTTAAAGTCAGCTATCAGATCTGGCATCCTGTAAAACTTGGCCCTAAGACCGAGATTGCAGGCTCTGACGCCGAAAGCACATGCAAGAAACGACTTGCCACAGCCCGTAGTCCCGATGAACGCAATGTTTGTGTTGTGGTTGATGTAGTTGCTCGTCCCCAGATTGTTGATGGTAACCATGTCGAGCTTCCTCTCATTGTTGTTTATCACCTTACACAGGTCAGCGTCAGGGTACTTGAATGTCGCATTCTTTATCCTAAGACGGTTTCTCTCCTGCATCTTGTCTGAATGCAGATCCTGTATTGCGTACTGAAGACGGTTTATGAAGTCCATGCCTGCAAAATTGGGAATCGACTCCTGCCTTTCCACTATGTCTGCCAGTTCGGGTATCTTGAGCTCCTTGAGTAATGTTTTTGTATTCGAATCAATCATTTTCAACTCCTGTATTTTTGAAATAGTCTTTGCCGAGAAGGCATCCCTTGGCTTTGACGGTGTTCGTATCTGTGCTGCATGTAACTGCACGCTCTTTCTCTTTTTTCTGCGCGAGAATTGCCTTAATATGCTTGTATCTCGGGGAGTATACTTTGGTCAGTGCCTCCCTGGATGCTTCTTCAATCCTTTCTTTGCTGTGGCTTTTTGTAAGGCTGAGAATGCTGAGAGCTGTAGTGAACGTCTGCTCGACAATAACCCTGGAAGAAAGGATTCTTTTTATTACCTCAAGCGTAGACGGACCTACCTCCGTTGCCCAGTCGAGAAAACGATCGGGTCCCCATTCTCTCCAATCATTGGCCTTTGGCAGATCATCAATGTCGGTAACGTACTGGTACGCATGACCGCCGATCACCTTCAGATGACGCTTCGGAGGCATGTGCTCGTAGTAAAGGATTACCTCAGTAGCTGTCACCACTGCATTGACCTTCTTTGCACCGTAGCGGTAAGGAAAGGAGTACCAGTTCTTCTCGACAAAAACATGAGAGTTCGGCTGAACAGTCTTATTGTAGTACGGCGTACCGATGTCGAAGGGAACGACGGGAAGCGGCTTGAGAAGCGGCTTTTCAAATTCCTCGTAGTTGGACCTTCTTGTCCCCGTGCGATGCTCGAATGGCGAATTGTTTATCTCCTCGACCTTCTCGGCTACAGCCCTCTTCACCTCATCGAACGAAAGGAATTCGATGTTCCTTAATCTTCCGATTATCTCCATTGTGGCCTCATAAACGGAATTCTCAACACTGTTCTTCTGCCGGGGCTTTTTGACCTCACATGGGACTATTCCGGTACCATAATGTTCTGCAAGCCGTTCATAATACCATGTGAGGATTATGTCGCCTTCCTTCGGATGCTGCACGACGCCCGTCTTGAGGTTGTCGCAGACAATCAGACGAGTTACCCCACCGTAGTAATTGTACATGTTCACATTACACTGAAGCCATGTCATCTCCTTCATGTCCAGCGTCGGCTCTATGTAGACGAGCCTCGAAGACACAAGGTCTGAGACGAACAGATAGACCGTTACGTAGACCCCTTTTCTAATATCAAAGTACTTCAGAGTTGGTCCGGCCCAGTCTACCTCAATCCTGTCTCCAGGCTTGTGTATAAGGTGACTGACATAGCCTTTCTTTTTCGTGAATGCGGAATACCCGCGCGTAAAAGAGGAGTAGCTGATTGAAATCAGTCCCTTCTCCCCACAGTCCTTCACATACTCATCATGCAGGATTTCGAGAGTGACACCCTTCCTGCTGAGTTCCTTGTGGACTTTCTTGTAGTTGACTTCCCCGATTCCTTCATCCTGAACATTCCTGTCGGGGAAGAAGAGCTTGTAGAGCTCTTTGTCTGTTACATCCGGAATAGTTTCTCTGCTTACTATTCCTTTCACCTGAGCAGTTTCTATTACATCCTTCACAGAATGCTTTGAACACTGCAGTGTGCTGGCAATAGTGTTGTATGAAGAGCCTTTGAATCTCTCCTCCAGTATTGCCCGCACATCAATGTACCTGGCCATAGCGGCCTCCTTGAAATAGATTTCAGCTTGCGCTGATGCCTCTATTTTTGCGAAGGTCGATACCTGATTGTCAAATAAGTATGGAGGTGGAATTGAAGCTTGAGGGCGGTGCTCACTGCGCAACTGCAAAAAAAGGAGGCCGAAATAGGCCAGCTGGGAAAAGCGGTGCTAAATGCGCAACTCGCGGTACTCACTGGTGAAAATACTCA
>CAVDOI010000184.1:0-3523 GCA_963610485.1 Lachnospiraceae bacterium | reverse complement strand
GGAACTTCTTCTTGTTTCTGTAGGACTGGAGGATTGCGACAAGTTCCTCCACAGTGAGGCCCTGGAGGTCGAGTGTGAAGTTGAGAATGCTGTCATCCTTCTCGTCGATGTCGATGAAGGAGGAGAGAGGAGGCATCCTTCTCACTATGAGGTTCTTGATACTGTCGGAGACATTGACTTCTCCGATTTCCATCAGGAGGGGAAGCCTGTTCCGGATAAAATCGTATTTTTCGCCATCTGTGGATGCCGCCTTCCATCTGTTGTGGAGGTATACATTTCCGTTGAAGAAGGAATCGAGCGTTTCTGCGATGTCCTCCAGATAACTCTGATACTTTCCTTTGTTGAGGCTGTAGTAACAGGAGGGATAGACGGTATAAGTATTGCCTTCATATATCATTGATGCACGGCATGTGATGTTTCCTTCTTCGCTGTCTATGTAGAGTACAGTCTTCGGAGCTTCCTTGAGTGTTCCTTCGAGCATGTCCCGGGCGTTGTCTTCAACTCTTCCGTGACGCCTCAGATCCGGCAGCACCCTCTGATAGAAGTTGTCGAGGTATTTTCTTCCGACTGTGAAGGAGAACTTTCCGCCGGCATCAGCGACATCTATAAGAGATGCAGCGGATCCCAGCCGCCTCTTGTCCGTTCTCAGGAATTCTCCACTCTCGAACCAGTAGATATATCCCGCGCCGCTGTAGCTTCCCGTTATCCGGCCGGAGACTTCGACTGCGACGACTTCATTTCTGTCGACGACGGGCTCGATGCTGAGTGACAGCGATGAATCGGTTTCGCGGAATGCGGTAACGGGTTTTTCTATGTAGAAGACTGTGCTGTCCTGCATAATTGTGAAGAAGTCATCTAAAAACCGTGATATCTTTATCTCGCTCTTTTTCCATGAATATCTGGAGTAATAGTTGTTGTTATGTCTGTTGTAGTCGTTTTCGGCAATGGTGACGAGCTTGAGCACAGCCTCGGAGCGCGCTGTCAGCTCCGCCCTGCTGAAGTCCGCCGTGCAGAGAGAACTGAGGGTGAGGGTGCCCTTGTCCCGTACGGCCGAGGCAAGCTTCACGACATCCTTGACCTTGTAGTACTTTCCTCCGTCGACTGATAGACGGAGCTCGGCTCTGAGACCGCCGCTTTCGTGGTCGGAGAAAATCGTTGTTTCGATATCTACGGGATATTTTCTCCCGCTCGTCTCCACATCCGGAACCATCTTCTCCTTTCTGAATGCATCGATGAGACTTTCGGCCTTTTTGTCTGTATAGTCCAGGTAATCCCTGTTGTTTTCGATGTACTCGGCAAGCGAGAGAAGGGCTGCAGTCTTATGCACACAGAGTTCGTACACTCCGTCCTCATTCTCCGCCGTCTTCCTGCAGAGCTCGTGTCTCTTCTCCGGGTGATTGTAGCTGTACCATGAATAGGGTTCTGTACAGGTGATGGATATGATTCCGTTTCTCCCGAGCTTTATGCTGACCTTCCTCGTCACTTTTCCGTCGTCATCGACATATGCCGTATACAGGATATGTCTTCCGCCGTCCTCGCATTCGGTGATGTCGATATTTCTGACGTCTCTGTTGTCGTAAAGCCTTTCAGCCTTCCTGAGGGTTTCCTTCGTCGGCATGTAATGATTGAGAGAATCACCGAAGGAGAGATAGTGGGGCTTTCCGTCATCGTTGAACGGAACGGGTGTATATTTCTTCGCCTTTTCTGCTCTCTTCTCTCCGCTCTGCGGCTTTTCACCTCTGTTTTCCGCAACGGAATAGAGGAGGGCTGCAATGTGTTTGCAGTAAGTGACCTTCTTATGGTATTGACACGAGCAGCTGACGTCTTTCAGCTCTCCGTTTCCGTCGAGGGTGACAGATGCGAGGCATACGTCAGACGTGTCGGAGATACTTGCCGTGAATGTTGTGATACCGTCGCTGCTCTGTGAGGCGGTAGATATGACGCTGCCGTCGTCGCAGAGGGCTTTTCCCCGTACGAGCATTGTGTTGGTGAAGAGGTTTTTCCAGCTGGACATGTCTATGATGGTACATGGAAAAGGGATGGAAATTCCATCAGTTAAAGAGCGGATTTTCATTTTTCCCCGTTATATTTGATCACTCCGACTTCCGTCTTTTCTCTCCTCTACCGATGAACATATGGTCTTCCTGCTGCAGCATGATAGAGGAGGACAGTACTGCCGGCAGTTCTCTGAACAGAAATTCACTGAATAACAACCCGGCATTGGAGTCGTGACTCATATCCGTCTTCCGTCATCCGGAGCATGTCTTTTAAGGAGGATGAAAGGAAGACTTTTTCTGCTTTGTGTCCGATGATTTGTACACTTTGTCGGGATAATCAGTGTAAGGATAGTACGGAGGCGCGGCTTCCGGACTCTTTATATAGTAAACGACATTAATTTCTGTGCTTGAAACTGCATAAGCTCTTCAACTCCTCATTCGGCTCCTTAAAACCTTCAAAATAGGCAAAGAGCTTTTCCCTGAGCAAACCAATATTCTTGAAATATCTATTGTGTGTAACTTCTCTGCGCGTCTTTCTCCACACCTGCTCAATAGGATTAAGATCAGGTGAATACGGAGGAAGACTGATGAGGGTCATTCTTTCTCTGATGTCTGCATATTCCTCAAGAGATTCATCGTTTACAAGTCTGACAGCCTTCTTGTGCCAAGGAGCGTTATCCAGCACCATGACAATCTTCTTGTCATCAGGGACAATACCAGACTCGATGAAGTCGCGGAGTGACTCGATTACAGTCTCATAAGTGAACCATGAGGATTCAACAACATGAAGCACCCCGGTTGATGGAACGACATATCCGCTACAGGCAACAGCCTGCCTTCCGGGAGGCGATCCGACCCGGGGTTTCGAGCCTTTTCTTACCCATTTCCTTGTTATTGTTGTGCCTACCTGGAAATGAACTTCGTCTTGATAGACGATGACAGAGTCTTTGTCTTGCTTTATTTCTTCGATTTTTTTTATAATCTTCGCGCTCTTCGGTATTTTCTTTACCTTTTGACGGGTATGGCTGTGGTCTTACGAGCGACATATTGAAATTTCCAAAGTAACGCTGGCACTGTCTTACGCAGATCGAGATAGAATATCTTTCATCGATGAATGCTGAAAGATTCGGACCGTCCCAGACAGGATGACCATACGCCTCCGGATTATCCTCAAGCAGAATGGCCTCTATCTCGCTCATCTGCTCTGTGCTAAGCTTCGTTGGTCGGCCGGGCTGCTTCTTCTTATGTAATGCATCAAACCCTTGTTCGTCTGCTGTTTTCACCCAGGATGTTATGGTGTTTTTGCTTTCCGGAACATATTCGCTTACTACAGAAGGGGGCATGCCTCCCAGCACAAAGTTAACGCACTCGACTCTGTGCATGTAGTCTGCTTCTTCATTTGAGGACATAATCATCCTTCCCTGTGCCAACAACATTGCTTTATCTGTTACATATTTGCGTTCGGGCATTGTCAACTCCTTACAACGATTGTAACAGGAAAACTAATAAAAGTTAAGCACAATTAT
>CAVDOI010000183.1:0-3568 GCA_963610485.1 Lachnospiraceae bacterium | reverse complement strand
GGAACTTCTTCTTGTTTCTGTAGGACTGGAGGATTGCGACAAGTTCCTCCACAGTAAGGCCCTGGAGGTCGAGCGAGAAGTTGAGTACGCTGTCGTCCCTGACGTCGATGTCGAGCGTGCTCTTCACAGGAGGCATCTTCTTCACGACGACTGCCTTGACGGGATCCGTGACGAAGAGTTCGCCCTTCCCGGAAAGCTCCTCGAGTCCCCCGTGGTAGAAGGAGTAGAGGGCCTCATCGGTGTCGGGAAGGAGCCAGTGGCCGTCAGGGGAGTATTTCCCGTTGAAGATTTCATCGAGGGCGTCAGATATCCCGCTCTGGAATTCCGGGCAGAGGCGGCTTCTGACATCGTTGAAATGGCTGTAGGAGGGGTAGAGCGGAAGCTCCCTTCCGTCATACCGGAAGCGGACGGAACACACTATGATTCCGTTTATGACGTCGACGTAGAAGAGCGCCGCCGGAGCTTCCTTGAGAACACCTTCGAGATTCTCCGCTGCGTTGTCTTCCACATCCCCCGCCTTCCTCAGTTCGGGAAGGATGTTCTGGTAGAATCTGTCGATGAGTCCCATGCCGACGGTGAATGAGAATGCGCCGTCCCTGTCTGCAGTCTTCAGAAACTGCGAGGCAGCCCCGAGTGCGCTCTTGTCGGCCCTGCAGATTGTGTATCCGTCACGCCAGTAGAGAAAGCGCTGGGATTCCTTTCCCGTCGTAATCCGTCCCGACACCCTGACACCGAGTCTCCGTCCTCCTTCGACCCTGTCGTCGATCCTCATGGAGAAGGAGGGCTTCGAGGAGGCCAGGGAGAGCATCTTTCCCTCGATGAGGACATCGCCGTCCTCAAGCGTCGAGAAGAACTCGTCGAGGACCCAGCCTATGTAGAGTTCATCCTTCCCGCGGTAAGAAGTGTATCTGTGCGCGATGTTCTGGAGCTCTGCAGCCTGGGCGACCTTCAGAACCCTTTCTGTCCTTTCCGACAGTGATGCCGAACCGAAATCTATTGAAAGATCCTTCGTGAGACTGTGTACACCCCGCTGTGTAATCGTGTTGATGAGTTTACCGACATCCTGCACCTTGTAGTATCTGCCGTTGGGGCCCGAGATCTTCATCGTGAGTGTACCGGCACTCCAGAGAAGCGACGGCTCGATGTCGGCCGTATGCCCGGCGCCCTCCGGAACGGCAGTTTTCTTCTTCGGTGCCGTCTTGTGGAAGTTGTTTATGAAGTCCACGGCCGCCTTGTCCGAGAAGTCTATGTAGTCGCGGTTCTCGTGGAGGAAGTCGAAGAGGGAGAGAAGGGCGACGGTCTTGTGTACACAGAGCCGGTAAGTTCCTGTCCTGTCCGCTGTGAATATGCGGCATTCGGGCCTCAGGACCGATGATGAGTAGAACCAGGAGTTCACCCTGGTGCAGCTTATGTACTTTATGCCGTCCGTTGCGAGTGTTATCGTGACGACGGTCGACTCGTCGAAATCGCTGTCTTCGATACGGACGCTGTACGAGAGTACCTTCTGCGGCGAACTGCCATCTTCGAGTTTCGCGGATGCGTTTTTGACGGCACCGTTTCTGTAGAATTCCAGGGCCTTCCCGTAGTCATCATTTGTGGGTTTGTACACATCAAGGCTTCTGCCGAAATTCAGATAGTGAAATCCTCCGTCGTCCTCGAATGTAAGAGATGTGTATTTGTCAGGAACGGGGGAAGGCTTCTTTACTGGAGGAACTGCAGCAGGTGCAAATACGCCCTTTCCGTATTCATCCTCTATGGCGTAGAGTACGGCGGCCATGTGCTTGCAGTAGATGTGGTCTTCGGCGTACGGACACGTGCATACGGGACTTGATACCTTCCCGTTCGATATCGTAAGGCCTACGTAGTAATCACCGCCGCCGGCAACTGTTGCCGTGAAGTCGTCTCCGTGGCGTTCAAGGTCATAGACCGCTTCATTCTCATAGTAATTGTGCCCTCTCTCCAGAATCTGGGGAGGGAAAAGGTTTCTCCATGATGACATGACTCCATCGTACAGGGGAACGGGTCTTCTTTTCTATACCTCCTGTGGATATTCCGTCATTGATCCGGATGAGATCGTCCGTTTGCGCCGGTGAAAGAGATGCTTCTGTTGGAGGAACCACTTTTTTTGTTTTTGCTTCATTTTTATGTTGACATGCGGAAATAATGCTCTATGATTGTTAATGCAAGCGGTTGCATTGATACTGATTACTCTATGAGATTTCTATATGAAATTTAATGAGTTAAAAAGAACAAGCGATTGCACGGAGTTAGCATGGCAGCAACAATAAACGATATAGCAAGAAAAACAGGTGTCTCTCCTTCGACTGTATCCAGAGTGATAAACGGCACGGCCAAGATAAGTTCTTCCACGAAGGAGAAGATTTATGCTGCCATGAATGAACTCAACTATCATCCGAACTTCATCGCCCGGTCACTGGCGCAGGGTAGCGGCAAGACGATATCTCTTCTAATCGATGCCGAGAACAGGCCCGAGACCTTCTCCAACATGTTTTTTTCCCAGAGTGTATTCGGTATTGAGAGAGAAGCCCAGCGCAACGGATTCAGCCTTCTGATTTCAGGGTATACGGATGATGAAATCGACTCTGCAATCGAGTCGCTTGTCCTGGAGAGGAAGACCGACGGTATCATCATACCTTCAAGTATTGCAAATCCCCGTATCATAAGAAAACTGAACAGGGATGGAGTCGCATTCGTCGTACTCGGGGAACCGTCGGAGTGTCCGGAGCAGTGCAGCTGGATAGATATCAACAACTTCCAGGGTGCAAGACTTGCCGTCTCCCACCTCATTGAAAAAGGATACGAGGACATCATCTTCTTCGGTGGAAGCAAGGATCAGCTCTTCACACTGAAGAGAACCGAAGGCTTCAAATCGCTTGTAAAGAATGAAGATTCCGTATTTTCCGTTGAGGGCGGTAATGATGAACTTATAGGCAAAGCCGGGGAGATTCTGAAAGCGAAGAAAGTCGATGCCGTCGTATGCAATGACAACAGATCCGCCTTCGCTTTCGTCAAGGCTGCAGAAAAAGCGGGACTTTCGATTCCTGATGAACTCGGAATCATAACATTCGACAACTATCCTCTTGCCGAATATATGGATCCTCCTCTCTCTGTCGTCAGTGTCGACACCATCGCACAGGGTGAGACGGCAACTTCCGTGCTGATACAGAAACTGAAGGAGAAGGGGTCCGACAAACAGATTCTTATTTCTACAGGAATCATTGAAAGAGCTTCAACAAGGAAGAATGGAAGATGAACAGGGCGGCAATCTTTCATAGACAGACCAGAGAATTTATATATCCTCAATCACGGGAGGACCTCCACGTCAGATTCTACGCCGAGAAACGTGATATCATGAGCGCAGGCATAGTCTACTGGAAACGCAACACATCCCGCATGTATGAGGTTTCTCTCAAAAGAGGCTGCACAGGTTTCTACAGGGAGGAGTTCTATGCTGACATCCATTTCTTTGAGCCTGCCCATTACATCAAATACTATAGTAAACGACATTAATTTCTGTGCTTGAAACTGCATAAGCTCTTCAACTCCT
>CAVDOI010000182.1:0-3571 GCA_963610485.1 Lachnospiraceae bacterium | reverse complement strand
GCAATACGTAACGGCTTATTCATTTACTACTCGCTGACTATGTGCTAATTATGAAAAGAAAACATTAAATAACGGAAGGCTTTTATCTTTCTCACTCAAAGTAAGTGGCATTCCATTTTCCATCTTATCACCTGCAACCTCAGGCCAGGCTATTGCTATTGTCGGATCGTTCCATGCTATGCCACATTCGTCTTCGGGATGATAGAAGTCCGTACACTTGTAGCAGAATTCGGCTTCGTCGCTGAGTACGAGAAAGCCGTGGGCAAAGCCGGGGGAGATGTAGAACTGTTTCTTGTTCTCTTCGGTAAGTTCGATTCCGAACCATTTTCCGTACGTCTTGCTGCCCTTTCGGATATCAACAGCAACGTCGAAGACACGGCCTTTGATTACCCTGACTAGTTTTCCCTGGGGATGTTTCTTCTGATAATGCAGGCCTCTGAGTACGCCTTTGATGCTCTTACTCTGATTATCCTGTACAAAGACCATATCGAGTCCGGCTTCCTTCATGTCATTGTAGTTATATGTTTCCATGAAGTAGCCCCTGCTGTCGCCGTGGACTGTGGGCTCTATTACATATAATCCTTCTATCGGTGTTTCTGTTACTTTTATCTGGCTCATATTGTTTGTTTACTTGGTTACTCCCAATTCCTTCAAGGATCTCTGGAGAGCATCCCGCCAGGTCGGGAGCGGAGTAAAGCCGTTCTGTGTAAGCTTCGACTTGTCGAGGCGGCTGTTGAACGGGCGCTTTGCTTTTGACAGTCCGTACTCTGCTGTTGTTACTGGAATTACCTTTGTATCTATTCCGGCCTCTTCGAAGATCGCCTTTGCAAAGTCCGCCCAGCTTATGTAACCGCCTTCGTTTGTTGCATGGTAGTAACCGTACTTATCGGTTTCTATCATGTCGACTAGAAGACGCGCAAGGTCATAGGTATATGTGGGTGTTCCTATCTGATCGTCGACTACACGGAGTGTGTCGTGTGTTTTCGCCAGGTTAAGCATCGTCTTGATGAAGTTCCTGCCGTTTCGTCCGAATACCCAGGCTGTTCGTACTATGAAGTATTTCGTGAGAATAGTACTTACGGCTTCTTCTCCGCCGAGTTTGCTTTCGCCGTAAACATTAAGGGGCTTGAAGTCTCTCTCATCAGGAAGCCGGGGTTTGTCTCCGAGGCCGGAGAACACGTAGTCTGTGCTGATGTAAACCATCTTTGAGTCAGCAGCCTTGCACGCTTCGGCTATGTTTCTTGTTCCTTCTGTGTTTATGTTAAATACCTTGTCTCTGTTTGCTTCATCTTCTGCCGCATCGACATTCGTCCATGCAGCACAGTGGATAACGGCATCCGGTTTTACTTCGGTTATTGTTTTCAGGACTGCTTCTCTGTTTGTTATATCAAGCGGAATGTAGGCTGATGTTGTAACAGGGGAATTGTCTTTCTCTCCCTCATATTGTGATGTTATGTCGCTGGAAACTGCTGTGTGACTGCGTTTGATGAGTTCATTGACTACATCATGTCCGAGCTGTCCGTTGACTCCTGTGACGAATATTCTCATCTGCGGTCTCCGTACATCTCTTCGTAGTAGCGGGTGTATGCACCGCTCGTGCATTCACTCATCCATTCCTGATTATCTAAATACCACTTGATTGTTTTCTTTATGCCGTCATTGAACATTGTGGTAGGCCCCCAGCCGAGTTCTCTGTTAGCCTTTGACGGGTCGATGGCATAACGCTGATCATGGCCTTTGCGGTCCTTGACGTATGTTATGAGGGACTCGGGTTTACCAAGCTCCTTGAGGATTATCTTGACGATGTCGATGTTCGCCTTCTCGTTGTGGCCGCCGAGGTTGTAGACTTCGCCGACCTTGCCTTTCTCAAGGCATGCCAGTATGCCGTAGCAGTGATCCTTGACGTAGAGCCAGTCTCTGACATTGAGGCCTTCGCCGTAGACAGGAAGTGGCTTATCATGAAGAGCATTGTTTATCATCAGGGGGATAAGCTTCTCCGGAAACTGATAAGGCCCGTAGTTGTTGCTGCATCTCGATATTGTCACAGGAAGGCCGTATGTTCTGTAGTAGGCAAGTGTAAGTAAGTCTGCACTTGCCTTGCTTGTTGAGTACGGACTTGATGTGTGTATCGGTGTATCTTCATGGAAGAAGAGGTCGGGTCTGTCCAGAGGAAGATCTCCGTATACTTCATCTGTTCCTACCTGATGGAATCTTTCTATTCCGTACTTACGGCACGCATCCATCATCACCTGTGTGCCGAGTATGTTTGTCTCGAGGAAGATTCCGGGGTTCTCGATACTTCTGTCAACATGGCTTTCGGCTGCGAAGTTGACGACGATGTCGGGATGTTCCTTCTCGAATATTGCGAAAATGCCTTCCCTGTTGCGTATGTCCTCCTTGTAGAATGTGAAGTTCTTGTTTTCTAAAGCCCTGTTGAGTGTATGGATGTTTGCCGCATATGTAAGTGCATCTACACATACAACCTTCCACTCAGGTCTCTCTTCGAGGAGCAGATAAACAAAGTTGGAGCCTATGAAGCCGGCGCCTCCGGTAACGAGTATGGTTTTCTCTGACATATTATTCTCTTCTCCTCAATATCTGACTTTCTCATCGGCGACGGCCTTGAGGTGTTCGCCGTACGGACTCTTGCCGTAGAGGGATGCAGAAGAAAGAAGCTGATTTCTGGTTATCCAGCGGTTACGGAAGGCTATCTCCTCGGGTGCCGATATCTTGATACCCTGCCTTTTCTCCACCATCCTGACGAAGTCCGCCGCATCTACAAGGCTGTCCATCGTTCCTGTGTCTAGCCAGGCATAGCCGCGTCCAAGAAGCTGCACGTCGAGGATGCCGTCATCAAGGTACATCTGGTTGAGGGTTGTTATTTCAAGCTCTCCTCTGTCGGACGGCTTTACTTCATCTGCCTTCTCTGATACTCCACTCGGATAGAAATACAATCCCGTTACTGCATAGTGACTCTTAGCCTTCTTCGGCTTTTCCTCTATCGATATGACCTTACCGTTCTCATCAAATTCAACAACACCGAAACGTTCAGGATCCGATACGTAGTACCCGAACACCGTCGCCCTCTTTCTCTTCTCTGCGTTCTCAAGTGCTGAACGAAGTACTGTGCCGAAGCCGTTACCGTAGAATATGTTGTCGCCGAGGACCATTGCACAGGCGTCCTTTCCGATGAATTCCCTGCCGATTGTAAAAGCCTGGGACAGGCCGTCCGGGCTGGGCTGGACGGCATAGCTGAGCTTTATACCGAAGTTGCTGCCGTCTCCGAGGAGACTTTCGAATCTGGGAGTATCTTCCGGTGTCGATATGATCAGTATTTCCCTTATCCCTGCCAGCATAAGTGTCGACAGCGGATAGTAGATCATCGGTTTGTCGTACACAGGGAGAAGCTGTTTGCTTGTAACCCTTGTCAGCGGATAGAGTCTTGTTCCGGAACCTCCGGCAAGTATTATGCCTTTCATCCTTTTACTCCTCCCCGGCCCTGAATACGGCTGTTTACCAAACCCTTCCGGACTAAAAATACAGGACTGCCGTAATCCATGGTGATGACCTG
>CAVDOI010000181.1:0-3623 GCA_963610485.1 Lachnospiraceae bacterium | reverse complement strand
GGATAGTTGTACTGACACATCTCATAGACCATATATCTGAAATAGAGAAGAGACTTAGCCAGATGTACATCCCCGTTGTCACCGTCAACGGCTCGATGGCTTCCGGAGACAAGAAAAGTGCTCTCGAACGCATAAACAACCCTGAGAACAGAGCTGTAATCATCTCTACAGGAAAGTTTCTCGGCGAAGGTACTGACATCCCCTATCTCGACACTCTCATAGTCGCAGCACCTGTGGGGTGGAAGGGCATCGTCAGCCAGTATGTGGGGAGAATATCCAGGGAATATGAGGGAAAGAACGAGATCCTCATATATGACTATGTAGATATCTTCATACCGGCCTTCGTTGCAATGTACAACAAAAGACTCAAGGCCTACAGAGGGCTCGGTTACATCATCAACGCAGAAACCGGTGAAGAAGGCATCGGGGAGGTCTCGGGGAGGTCATTCTTCTCCGAATATGATATTTATCCCGCACTGTCCGCTCTCATAAAGAATGCAGAGAAATCGATAGTCGTCAGTTCTCCGCACCTTGAGCTGAACTTCGGCTCGGAGAAGATCATAAACGACCTCGCAGAGGCGGCGGCGAACAAAGTTCATGTCGAAGTACGGACCTCAGAAGAAAGCGCAGAGGATGCTGTCTCATATATCAGGAGCAGGGGTATAGCTGTATCACGGTCTCGGGAATGCTATCTGAAATACGCCGTATTCGACACATGCGATCTTCTTTTCGGAGAACTCAACATACTGGGCTCCTTCATCAACGTTAAGGACGGTACCACGTCCTTCAAGAGTGATAACCCCAGGGTCATGATTCTCATCAACAATCCCGAAGCCGCCTCAGCACTGACCGAAAGCGGCCTTCTGATCTGAGGAAGGAAACACGTGCAGAGAGTGACTCTTTTCTATATACTGTCATCATGACTGACATGAGACGCAAAGACAGAGAAGTGAAATCCATAGACGGCATCTACGATATCCTGTCCAGATGCAAGATAATCCGCATAGCAATGAACGACACACCGCAGCCGTATGTCGTTCCGATGAACTTCGGCCTCGAAAGAGACGGCGATAAGATCATAATCTATTTCCACAGTGCGACGGAGGGACACAAAACCGAGCTTCTTGCCTCGGATGGCAGAGTCGCAGTCGAAGCCGACCTATACTACAAGGTCGAAGAGACGGAGGGAGGGATTACACAGCGCTATGAGAGCGTGATGGGGTGCGGGAAGGCCGAGAAACTCACAGAGACCGCAGAGAAGGTCCACGGCTTCAAGGTAATGCTCGGACAGTACTCGAAGGAGGAGCACCCGATTGAGGAATGCAGGGGCCTCTCATGCTGCGACGTCTACCGTGTTGTACTCGATGAGGTCACGGGGAAGCACAACCTCTCCTAACCTTTGTTCCAGAACCCCGACTGCACGGCTACTACGATGCTGTTGAGTTCGGGAAACGGGCCGACGACTTCTATTCTCTTCTGTCCCGCCTTGATAATCGCGCGGGAACTGAGGTTGAAAGTCGGATTTTTCTCGTCGCTTCCTGTCAGAGAGAGCAGATCCTCTTCTGTCACTGCATACACGATCCTCCCTATATTCGACCAGTATATGGCACCTGTGCACATGCAGCAGGGCTCGAACGTCGTATAGAGGGTACAGGACCAGAGATAGTCTTTGCTGTAGAGTCTGCTTGCACGGGAGGCAAGAACCCTCTCCGCATGTGCCGTGGCATCATGGGTCGTAATCTCCTCATTTCCCTGCCTCAGAAGTATGTTGCCGTCTCTGTCTGCAAGTACGGCGCCGAACGGGGTGTTGCCCGCTTCTCTTGCCTTCTCGGCTTCCATGTTCGCCTCCAACAGGAGTTCAATATCTGTCATATGAATCCACCTTTTCACTTCCATTCTACACGGGCTGTGCAATAATGGAACCATGAAATACATAGTTGTGACAGGCGGCCGCGGAGGCATGGGCAGAGCATTCGTAGAAAAAGCGGCAGAAGACGGCTTCACCGTATTCGCGCTCGACATCACGGAGCCTGACGAGAAGAGGGAAAACGTCATAGGTATAAGAGCCGATGTAACCGACGAGGAGAGCCTCAGGGAGACCTTCGGCGTCGTATCCTCACATACGGACACGCTCTACGCAATCGTACATTTCGCCGGCATCTATACACTCGATTCGCTCGTCGAAATCGAAAGGGAGAATTTCGAAAGAATCTTACGCATAAACGTTTCGGGGCCGTTCCTGGTGAACAGAACATTCATGCCTCTCCTGAAGAAAGAGAGCAGAATAGTGATGACGACAAGCGAGCTCGCAACGCTCAAGCCCCTTCCATATACGGGGCTCTACGCCGTCACAAAGACCGCTCTCGACAGATATGCCTTCTCCCTGAGGATGGAGCTGCAGCTTCTGGGCATCTACGTATCGGTGATCAGACCGGGTGCGGTGAAAACCGATATGATAGACAAATCAACGTCCGAACTCGAATCTTTCTGCGCAAAAACAAAGCTATATCATACAAATGCGGCACGTTTCAGGAAGATTGTCGACTCAGTCGAAAACAGAAGCATCACTCCTGACAGGCTGGCGGACAAAGTCATGAAAATTGTAAAGAGCCGTAAGCCGCGCTATGCATACTCGATCAATAGAAACTTCCTGCTCTCCCTTACGCGCATCTGTCCGGGAAGACTGGAGCTATACGCAGTAAAGAAGATTCTTTCCTAGAAAGACTGACCGTCTATTATTCAGTTTGTAGAGGTTTTACTGCTCCCGGGCAATCTGCTTCTCAAAGAATTACCTCGACAACGTCATATTGTTAACAAAAACAACAAAAGTGTCAAAAACAATGTTTGACAGGACTATTACAACCACAGATAATGATAAAAAATTACTTATAAAGGAAATCAAACATGGGAAACGATGACACACAGAGAATTTCGAGAGAGATAACTGTTCTTGAGCCACCGCAGACTTCCTTCGCTGGAGATAATAACTTCGGATGCGCTTTTTGCAATCCGATTATATCTATTAAGTAAAACAGCGGTATTGTCATGGTTGTGTCTCAACGTGCTGGGGTGTCGACATGTTATGCGGTCTCAGCACGGGCGGACACAGCGCCTGAAGTCCAAAACTCTTAAATATCGAGATATTCAAGCCCCATAGATAATTACGTTAACGGTAATCCTTTTCATAAGATTGTCTTAACGCGATGTGTCATGCTTCTCGGTTATCCCCACATTAGCAGGTTAGTAAAATATGTATAAGTTAAGCCACTACAATAAGATTTGGAAGAATTCAAATGATTTACTCATGATTTATAACTCAATATCTGGAAGCGTTTTCACTTTAGAAAATGAAACATATGAATCGCTAGAAAGCAGCCGATGGAAAAACCTGTCAGCTGAAACCCTTGAGACTTTCTTGAATGCATATGTTTTGATTCCTGAAGAAAATGACAGCAAAGATATTTTTAATTTCGAAATGATTAATACGAGGTCGCAGAAAGATCGTCTCGGAATCTTTATCGTTCCAAGCAGGCTGTGCAACCTGGAATGCACGTATTGTATTCAGAATTGAGTATTTTCACCAGTGAGTACCGCGAGTTGCGCATTTAGCACCGCTTTTCCCA
>CAVDOI010000180.1:0-3736 GCA_963610485.1 Lachnospiraceae bacterium | reverse complement strand
CTGTGATGCCTCTGTACTCATCCCTCAGCTTCTCCCATCCCTCTATCGTCCCGATATCGTAACGGTGTCCCGGCATGAGGAATGCGTGAACCGTGCTCCTTTTACATAGATACGATATGAAGGAGCCGGGTGCATCGGTGCTGATTCCCTCCGCGATTGCCCTCTTCAGAAGAGGAAGATCCGTTCTTTTATAGTAGTAGAAGGGAGGAACCGCCCAGCATGACGGGGGATTCTGAGGCTTCTCCACCATGGAAAGCACCCTGCCGTCTTCGTCGACTGTGCATACTCCCGTGCGTCTGAGTTTTTCCACGTCCTCCTGGTAGTGTCTCATTACACAGCTTGTCTTCTTTTCACGTGCGTAGGAAAGAAAGGACGAAAAGGAGAAATCGAGAACATTGTCGCCGGCGAGCACGAAGATGTCGTCGTCGATTCCAGCGCTTTCTGTTACGTATTCGATGTCCCTGAGGGCCCCCAGTCTCGTCTCGTTGCTCTCCGTCCCGTCGTCGAGTACAGAGACGCCTTTTCTTTTCTCACTCCATTCAAGAAACTCCGGATAGAACTTATGATTCGTGACTACATATATGTCTTTGATGCCGGATGCTGTTATATCGTCAGTGAGCCAGTCGATGATGCTCTTTCCTCCGACAGGAAGAAGCGGCTTGGGGAAATCGAGGGTCAGAGGATACATCCTCGTTGCATACCCCGCGGCGAGAATGACGGCCTTCATAGTCTCTCCCCCGTTCCGTCGGCACTGTGAGCCGTATGGAATGAGAACTTTCCGGTAAGAGACGGGAAAGCTCTCAGGTATTCGTCCGTAACTCTTCTCTCTATCTCCTCAGTCTTTCCGGGATCGATGAGGGCCATGCAGCAGCCCTTGAAGCCTGCTCCGGAGAAACGTCCGCCGTAGATTCCGTCAGTCTCCCTCATTATCTCGTAGAGCTTCTTCAGTTCATCCGAGCCGCATTCATAGCTCATGATACTCGACCATCCGCTCTCGAATACAAGCTCTCCGTATCTTTCGATGTCACCCTCTCTCCAGAGCTCCGCACCCTTTTCAGCGCGGTGGAACTCACTGTAGTAGTGCTCGGCCCTCCGTCTCCAGACCTCGGGAAGCCTCCCGCGGTATGAAAGGAAGACCTCGTAGGGGACATCCCTCAGTCTTGTATCGCTGAAGGAGCCGTATTCGAGGCCGCTGTAAGCCAGGAGCGCGTATGCCGCGGCCTTGCACTCGTCCTGCCTGAGGTTGTACTTCGAATTCTTGAGACTTCTCTCGAGCCCCGAAAAGAGTATCGCAATACTGTACTTCTTCATTCCCGGAGGAGTCGTTATCAGTTCGTATGAATCGTCCTTCGTGTCGAGATAGAGAAGGTGGTCCTTCTTCGAGAGCACCTCGCAGCTCTGGTCGAGCTTCCCGCACGAGACTCCGACATATTCGTTCTCGGCCCTCTTTGCATAGGCTATCATCTCACCCGGCGTCAGTGTTATTCCGTTGACCTTCGCCAGTGCCGTGAGAAAGCATATGATGACGGCAGCGGACGAGGAGAGCCCTCCGATGGGGAGACTTCCCTCGATGACTCCCGAGAGTCCCGTGGTGAGCCTGTACTCCTCCCCCAGCACCTTCGCCGCACCCCTGAGGTGGTCGGCCCAGTCGCCCTCCCGTCTCTCGGGAACTGCCGAAACGAAGAACTGTGCGCGCTTGGGAAAGTTCAGGGACTGCAGCTCCACAACGCCGTTCTGCTTTGCCTTGTAGGCCATGTGGATTCCCTTGTCGATTGCAAAGCCGTTGATCCTTCCCCACTGGTGGTCTATGTGTGCGCCGAGGGGACTTATGCGGTAGGGACAGAAGGACACGTCGTCCGGACTCTGATGATATACGCTCTCATATACTTCGATGCACTTCACTCTTTTCCTCCGTAGAATTCCTTGTACCAGATGGCGAAACGCCTCAATCCCTCCCTCAGAGGGGTATGAGGTCTGAAACCGAAATCCCTCTCGAGGTCCGTCGTGTCGGCATAGGTGACGGCAACGTCCCCCTTCTGCATCGGCACAAGCTCCATGCGGGCATTAATGTCAAAGGCGGAAGGAAGAACTCCGGCCGCAACAAGCTCCTCCGAGAGGATGGAGACGAAATCTAAAAGATTCTCGGGAGAGCTGTTTCCTATGTTGTAGACTCTGTACGGAGGAACGGGAAGGCCGTCCGGGCCGTCCTTCTTCTCCGGCGGACGCTTCATGACCCTGACAACGCCTTCCACGATGTCGTCGATGTATGTGAAGTCACGGCGGCAGTTTCCCCGGTTGAAAATCTTAATCTTCTCACCCTTCACGAGTTTATCCGTGAAGCTGAAGTACGCCATATCGGGGCGCCCGGCAGGACCGTAGACCGTAAAGAACCTCAGTCCCGTCGAGGGGATGTTGTAGAGCTTCGAGTAGGCATGGGCCATGAGCTCGTTGCTCTTCTTCGTCGCGGCATAGAGGGAGACGGGGCTGTCCACCTTGTCTTCTGTCGAGTAAGGCACCCGGCTGTTGCTGCCGTAGACAGAGGAGGATGAGGCATATACAAGATGCTCCGTGCCGTATCTTCTGACGGCCTCCAGTATATTGAAAAAACCTGTGATGTTGCTCTCTATATATGCATCGGGATTCTCGATTGAATACCTGACGCCCGCCTGTGCAGCAAGATTGACGACAAGAAGGGGATGCCGGCGTTCGAAGACGCCGGATACGAAGCTCTTATCTGCAATGTTCCCTTTCTCGAAGACGAAGGAGGGAGACGAGGCGAGAGAGGAGAGCCTCCATTCCTTTATCCGCGTGTCATAGTAGTCGTTCATGCTGTCCAGTCCGACGACGGATGCGCCTTCCTCAAGAAGCCTCTTCGAGAGAGCGGCTCCTATGAAACCGCATGAGCCTGTTACAAGTACGGTCTTACCTTTGAGATCCATGAATACCCCCGGAAAATTACAACAGAGATGATTGTACACCAGAGAAGGCAGTATAGTCCAAGAGAATCTTCGATGAAGGATACAGCCGGATCTGCTCCGCATGTATTCACTGTCGTATGGAAGACCTCATACAGATGCAGTTTTTCAGTCAAATACATTGCGTTTCAACCTTTCAGACGAAAAGGTCATCCATCGTAACCTCACTCTGTATCCTTCCCGAGTACATGTTCTTCTTTACCCCGCAGGTCGTAATCATGGTCAGGAAAAGAGCCTTGTTCGTCTTCGTGCATTCGCTGAATCTCTCTATTTTTCGTCGGAGTTTCAGTTCGTAATCCCTGTCGATGACGTATTCGTCAATAGAGAACTTGATTTCACAGATATTTATGATTCTGTCGCGTCTGTCGATGAGCATGTCGATTTCAGCGCCTTCATGCTCCCCGTCGGCTTTAACAAACCATGAAGAGACAGAACTGAGAACTCCTGCTATCCCGATCTTCTGCTTTATCTGGTTGATATGCTGTCTGCATACAAGCTCAAAAGTCAGCCCCGCCCATGCTTTACGGGACGGAGAGTCGAGGGTGTTCGACCAGAAAGGACAACATTACAGCTGAAAAGTCGAGTTTTAGACAGCTTAAAGCCTTAAATTTGTCTTTTTTAATGGAGATAGAAAGAAAAAAGACAACTTTTGTGTTTAATTTTGTCTTTTTCCTGCCTTTGCATCGTCTTTAAGCTGAATAATTTCACATCATGTATGTGTCAGTATCCGCTCTTTTCATGTCCGCTGGCGGATGATGGAT
>CAVDOI010000179.1:0-3813 GCA_963610485.1 Lachnospiraceae bacterium | reverse complement strand
GTTTACTCATGAATTCGGGGAAGTTGGAGAAGACAATCTTCGTGTTCTGCACGAAGGCATCGAACTTCACCTGGATATTGTTGATTGCTGTGTCGAGGGACGAAATGAGAGGAGCAAACGAGTAGTTGATAAGGTCTCCCACGGACTGCTGAATGTCACCCCAGGCATTGGCAATGTTCGTCAGGTGCTGGCGTGTATCTATCTCTGCAAGCTCCTCGGAATATTTCCCGAGTGACGTGATAACCCTGTCAATTGCCTCTCCATTCTTCAGCTCTGCCGATGTGAGGTCCGACACATCTATACCGAGCCTCTTCAGCTGTGTGGTTGTTCCCGTGTACGTGTTGAGGAGTGTCGTCATCGAGGAGTTGAGATCACGCCCTGTTACATTCGAGAGATACACTGAAGCCTTGGAAATCTTCTCTATCTCGTCTGCGGATTTCCCGAGTGCCGCAAGCTCACTGACCATACTCTCGATGGAGTCTTTGCTCTCCAGGGTCTGCCGTGAGAGCTCAGCTATCGTATCAGAGACCTTCTCATATGCTTCTCCGCTTCCGAGTGCGATTTCAAGCTGTTTGTATTTCCTGTTCGCCTCTGAGAAATCATTGAAGCATGCAGATACCGCGTCCCCGAGCTTCTTGACTGCTGCCACTATTGCGGTGAATGTAAGTGCACTCTTGATTGTGGAGCCCACCTGGGAGCACGCACCTTCGAGCTTAGAGAGGGAGTTCTTTGCAGAGTTTACTGCTGACGAGATGTTCTCCTCTGCCTTGATAATAACTTTTGCCTGTGCTGCCATTACTGTGGTCTCCTATAACGAAGAAGAGCCCGCACCCCTGAAGGCGCGGTACTACTTCTTTCCTTTGATTCTTTTCATTCTCTCAGAGAGGTGTTTGCGGTAATTGAGCTGTATGAGCTTCAATATCTGCATTGTCATATACGGCTGGTCCGTAATCGTCCCTTCAAAGGGAAGAGACAGAAAGTCTCCCGTCTCACTGTCTGCTATGGGGAGGTATATGTCCGTTACATACGGAATCCACTCCGAGCATTCACTGTAGAGGAGAGTGTTGTTTCTTCCCATGAAGAGTTCACGGCTCACCGCCGCTATTTCTCGCCTCTCTTCTTCTCCGGGGTAAAAAAAGATGCTTTCGAATACTCCCCGATAACCTTGCTCGAAAGCTCCATGCGCTCGAAGATGAGAGCAGAGAGTGTCTCGTTACTCATGCGCTTGTTCTCCTCTTCGTAGAAGTTGTGGTCGATGATGATGGACGGGAGTACTTCCTTGAAGAACATGATAAGTTCCTTCTGTCCCTTCTCGTAGCTTTCCCTGAGATTCATCATCTCAAGTGTGGGAAGTTCCCTGAGAGTGATATAAGCATCATCCTCATTCTCCATTCCGCATTCCTTACCGACATTGATCTTCACGCTTCTCAAAAACGTGCCGTAGTTTCTTTTCTGTACGTACATATTATTTCTCTCCTTAGACTGTTGTGCTTGATGTGTTCGTGATAACAACCGCAAGTGGCTCTTCTGTGCCGCTTGAAAGTGCTTCTCCGTCAATTGATGCTGTAAGTGCTCCTGTTCCTCCAACCGATGCCGAGACCGAGGTAATAGAGACATACGGCATGATGATTTCGTACTTCTGTTTCTCCTTATCTGAGGAGGTGAAGAGAAGCGATATCTTTGCCGTCTCTTCTGTCACGAGATACTTCTCCTTGAAGGTCTCGATATCTTCAGTGTACGGAATCTCGAATGAGATAGTGACACTCCTCTGCGCATGTTGGGGCTGTCCGACATAGAGTCCTGTGGAATACGTTCTCGGTGCATCCTCAAGAGCGTTGTCCACCTTGAATGTAGCTGAGGATATGTCAAACACCTCATCTCCGACTTTGAAGACTGCTGCGGTACAGCGGTATGCGGGGATCGTGAACTTCGCGCTGTCTGTACTCTTTGTGCCCTTCTCTTCCTTCACACCCTTGAGATCTACAGAGCCTTTGACATAGTCTCCTGCCGCGCAGTCGAGAGAAAGTGTGGAGACGGTTACTCCCGCGTACTTCTTCACTGCTGCCTTACGGTCGACAAGTACCGTAAGGGACGGAAGATCTTCGTTGGGCCCGCAGAGTGCGTACTCATGCTTGTAGGTCCCCGAGCTCTCGTCCTGGGTAATCTTTTCGTCTCCTCCGAGTGCCGCATGAGTGATAAGCTCTGCAAACTCCGGTCTCAGGACAAAGCTGAACGAGCCGTCAACTGTAATTCCCAAGAGGTCCCGTGTCTCTGGAGTCTTCGAGGCCAGAAGCGAACCCTCGTCTCCCTTGCTTACGCTGAGAGAAATACTCTCACTTGTGATATCTACGAGCGTCTCGGGAGTAACAGCGACTCCGAAGCTCGTCTCTTTTCCGATGCGGAGAGATGCTCCGCTGCCTGTTACAAATGCCATTTTCTTTTCTCCTATCTTTAGAATATCCTGTCCCATCTGATACGCAGGGTTGCCTCGATTGCACTCTGGCTCTTCCCTGCCGTAACGTATGGGTAGTAGTCCATATCTGTCACTTCCGTGTAATCCACAAAACCGCCCAGCTCCCTGTCTGAAGCGAGGAGTGAGCACAATGCTGTGAAGTACCCGAAGACGCGCTTGATCAAAGTTGTGTGTGGTGCACTCTTCACGAGAATTGTCACCGTCACGTTCATCGTCGCCTGATCTGCCATAAGGGACAGCGCTTCAAAGTTCTCGTAGTCCGGCTCGATGTAGACCATATTGTCTTTCCTCATGTTGTCCACATCCGGAAAGTCTATAACCACGCTGTTGCTGTCGAGAGGCTTCAGATCCGCTCCTCCCTCGTCTGCAGAGAAATGCTCTCCGATGTGGTCGATAATCGTATCTCTCAGGCGTTCCAGTACCATCATCTCTGTCTTCATTTCTTAACACTCTCCTTTTCGACTCTGTCGATTTCTTTCTGTACAAGGCTCTGGAATCTCTCCTTGAATGCCTGGCTCTTGAGATAGTCCACAACGGGCTTAGCAACAAAGTCACGCTCGGGGAGTTTTACGGAGTGTACCTTCACCCACTTGCCGTCTGCCTGAAAGGTAAGGTATTTGTCCTTCTTTGCTGTAATCCTTGCGCCCTTAGCAATTGCATAGCCGTAGAAGAGTCCCTTCTCTGTCTTTGCCTTCGCTTCGACAATTACGCCCTTTCCGCTTTTGACTACACGTCGTGTAATACTCTTATAGAGTTCTCCCGATTGTTTATGGAGACCGAATGTCTTGTATGCTTTCTTCACCTTCGCCTTGGCAGAGGTTCCGATAGAGCCCAGCATTCTTCTCATCGTTTTCTGCTTGTTCGCACCGAGACGGCCGAGCATTCTGAGTGCCTCATCAAAGTCCGCTTCAAGACTGAACTCCGCTGTTGTGAGTCTTCTCACGACACTTCCTTTTCTACCCATAATCAAAACCTCACTATTTTGGAATGATGACCGCCCATGTAATGTGGATGAGTTTCACCCACTCCTCCAGTTCGAGCTGTATGCTCTTCTTCCCCCAGGCGGTGTAAACCAGGATGAAGAACCAACGTAACTAACGGTGAATTTCTCTATATATGTGTATACGTGTATATATACGTATTATTTATATCTTTTATTACCTATTTGCTTAATATACATAGTTACTAGTTACCTAGTTCACCTAAGACAATAAATCCAAGAATTACAAAGAATTACTAAACCTGATGTTGATTTTCTGGTTACCCGCTTGTTACCACCTCTCCCCAGGTCAGTTTCCCACTCTGGTTCACCTTAGTTCGACCGAGATGAGCGCATTTCT
>CAVDOI010000178.1:0-4029 GCA_963610485.1 Lachnospiraceae bacterium | reverse complement strand
CCATTTCGGCGACAGAATCAAAGGATTGGTTTTTCAACTATCTGAATGACCGCTTCAGCAGAGATGTCTTTTTATCAAAGGAAAGCATGCAGGATCAGCTCAATCTGACAGGTATTGGTTTTACGCAGGTGATGGTTAAGGCATTTCCGAGTGATAATGAAGAGACTTCGAGAAAGTATGGGGCAAAGGTAGTACAGGAACTGTTTCACAGGAGGAACGTCATTGCCCACCAGAATGATCGCAGTCATGCGTCAGCTGCACAGAATGACATAACAAAGGAATTCGTATCGGACTGTATTTCGAAGATTGAGACAATCGTGAACTCGATTCATGAGATTGCAGAGGAAAAAGGCTGATAAGCTGAAACGACAGGATATGCATTCCCTCTCTGAAACGGGAGTCGATTGGTGTTTTCTGTTGAGCAGGACCAAAGATACAGGATTCCGCTCCGGTTCTGCTTTTCGATTATGTCGGTTTTCTTCGATGAACTGCCGTGGATGGATACCCCCGCGATCGCTTTTCATGACAGCATTCGAGGCCTTCTGGAATACATGGGGATGTCACAGAAAGAATCTCATGGTCATCGTTTCGGGAAGTGCGAACTCCTGGGTCTTCGACAATCTCATAAATGCACACGGGGGCTTATACAACCGGATAACATACCAGATGAAACCCGAGCCTTTCACACTCGGTGAATGTGAAGAGTTCTACAGAGAGAACAATGTCAGATTCTCCCGTTATGACATAGTGCAGAGCTACATGATCTTCGGGGGTATCCCATACTACATGGGTTATGTGGACGGAGAAAAGAGTCTTGTCCAGAATATCGACGACATATTCTTCAGGAGGAACGCTGAACTGGAGGATGAGTACGACAGGCTTTTCGCCTCGGTATTTGAAAATCCGGAAAGGGTGAAGGCGATAGTATCTCTAATAGCCGGAAGGAATACGGGATACACAAGAAAGGAGATAATCGATACGCTCCACATCCCGGACGGAGGCACGGTCACGAGGAGCCTCAAAGCCCTGATAGCAAGCAATTTCGTTCTGAAATATCTTCCTTTCGGAAGCGGGGAAAGGGAGTGGAGGTATAAGCTCATAGATCCGTTCTGCCTCTTCTACCTCCACTTCGTGAACGGCAGGAGGGAAAGAAACGACAGATTCTGGCAGCAGAACATTTCATCCCAGCGTCTCTCCTCCTGGAGAGGGTATGCATTCGAGAATGTCTGCTTCAATCATATTGACGGCATAAAGAAGGCCCTCGGCATTTCCGGTGTCATAACATCGGTCTCTCAATGGACGAAGCGCGGGGAAGATGAAAAGGGGGCCCGGATAGATCTCCTGATCAACCGCTCAGATAATGTCATCAACATGTGCGAACTCAAGTTCTACAGCGGAGAATTCATTGTCGACAGGGACTATTACAGGACTCTCATGAACAGGGAGACGATGCTCCAGAAGGAAATAGCGAAGAAAAGCACGGTGAGAAGCACCCTGATAACGACATTCGCCCTCCAGAAAAACGAATACAGTGACATCTTCACGAATGTTATCCTCATGGATGACCTCTTCTGATAAGGACTCTCTCAGTAGCCGTATCTCTTCTTCAATGCAAAGACGAAGGAGAACGAAAGAATTAGGGACAGAAGCTCTGAAAAGACTGTGGAGAGCCATATGCCGTCAAGGCCGAGAACGAGCGGGATGACAAGAACGCATGCTATCTGGAAGACGAGACTCCTCATGAAGGAAATGACGGCCGATACAAGGCCGTTGTTGAGGGCCGTGAAGAGCGAGGATGAGTACATCGAAAAGCCGCAGAAGAGGAAAGATACCGCATAGAGGGTGAAGGCATGTATCGTGAACTCCATTAAAGCTGTGTCATAGGAGACGAAGATGAGGGCGAGAGGGCGCGCAAGAAGAAGCGAGAGTGCGAACATCAACACCGATTCGCATGCTATGATTATGAAGCTCTCCTTCACGATTTTCTTCAGGTGTGCCGTGTCTCCCGCTCCGTAGTTGTACCCGATAACCGGAGCCGAGCCGACACAGTAACCTATGAAGAGAGATACGAATATGATACCCACATACATTATGATTCCGTATGCGGCAAGGCCGTCCTCTCCCGAGTACTTGAGAAGCTGGAGATTGTAGACTGTGCCCACAACGGATGCCGCAACGTTGCTCAGGAATTCACTCGAGCCGTTTCCCGCTATCTGAGCAAGATTACGCCAGTTGACTGAGAAGTGGAGTGTAAGCCTGAGCCTCGAGGAGTTCTTTCTCATGAAGTAGACGAGGGGGATAAGTCCACCCACGACCTGGCTCATCGCGGTTGCAACGGCACCTCCTGCAATTCCGGTATGGAAAACTGCGATGAGGAGGGCGTCGAATATCATGTTCGTGAGGCCCGCGGCGACGGTGACGTAGAGGCCGAGTCTCGGCTTGTCCGCTGTGACGAAGAGACACTGGAACTCGTACTGCAGGATGTAGAAGGGAAGGCACGAGACGATGATCTTCGCATATGTGGATGACATCTCGAGAAGCTCCCCCGCTGCTCCCATAAGGGCAAGTATCCTGTCGATGAATAAGAGTCCGAGAACTGTAAGAACAATGCCGAGGGCGAGGGAGAAGACGACGATGAAGGAGAAAATATCACACGCCTCCTTATCCATCTGCTCCCCGAGCTTCTTGCTTATGAGGGCAGAGGCCCCCGTCCCGAACATGAAACCGATGCACCCCAGAATCATGAGGATGGGGTAGGCGAAGTTGACTGCGGCGAGTGCCGTCTTTCCGACCCAGTTCGAAACGAAGTAGCCGTCTGCAATAACATAGACGGATGTGAAGAGCATCATGACGACGCTGGGGAATGTAAAGCGCAAAAGACGCGCATAGTTGAACCTGTCAGTAATGCTGAGCTGCATATATAGACTCCTGTATGATCTGTTTTCCGGCGGGGGAGGGTTATAACCTGCCCTCGATCTTTTCGACAAGGTAGTCGTCGAGACTGTTCTTCATCGACCTCAGGTACCTCTCCATGAGGAGAAGGAATGTTTCGACCTCCTTCTTCGAGAAGGAATTCATGGCCTTGTTCTCCCATTCGATGAGCCTGTCTACCGTCCTCATGCAGAGTTCCCTGCCCGCGGGAGTGAGAACGGCCTTCTTGCTCTTTCCGTCGACGGGTTCGAGAGTCACGATCCCCTTCTTCTCGAGGATTCTCATCGAGGAATTGATGGTCTGTTTCTGAAGACCCGAATACTTCACGATGTCGCCGAGGAGAGAACTTCCCCCCTCGAATGATATGAGGTAGAGGATGTTGACTGCACTGTCCGTGAGTCCGAACTCGAGTGATATCGCATGATAGAGGGCGTCGGTCTCCCAGGCAAGGATGTTGTATCTTTTGAAGTCGTTTTTTGTTAACATGATAATGTCCGATTTAGTACTTATTTTGTACGTTTTCGGACTTTTGTCAACAGCTTGGTGAAATCTGAAGCTATCCGGCATCCGGGCAGAGCAGCAGGGAATAAGATCGAGAAACGGGAGAGAGGGAGGCATCTTTCTCCCCTCTCTTAATCCATTGTCTGATAAGCCGGTCAGATTCCTTCAACTGCCCATAAAGGTATATTTATCATCCAGCCCTGGTCGATATAGTCCAGAGTAGAGAGCCGTACGGCATATTCGGGCTTGAACTTATCGTAGAAGACCCTGAGGCTCTTCGATTTTGTATTCTCCTCTGATTTGACTTCTATCGGTATTACACAGCCTGCTTTCTGGATCAGAAAATCAGTTTCATAAACAGATTTGTCTCCACTGTAGTAGTAGGCGGTATATGGTGTGGAAGATACTATCTGCTGGAAAACGTATTCTTCTGTGAGAGCGCCCTTGAACTCGACGAAGACATCATTTCCGTTGATCAATGTATCTGCATCGAGTTCTGCCATCGCGGAAAGCAGCCCGATATCGAGCATGAAAAGCTTGAAAGAAGTAAAATCGATATATGCTTTCAGCGGAACAGCGGGTTTTGTCACTTTATAT
>CAVDOI010000177.1:0-4116 GCA_963610485.1 Lachnospiraceae bacterium | reverse complement strand
GAGGAATGTCCTTGATATATACTCCCTACCTCTTTTGAGGATGTCGGAAAGGGCGAGGATCGAGACAAGCGACGAATCCTTTAACATCGATATGAATTCGTTTCCGATGGCGGGTAGAACGACCTTTATCGTCTGGGGAAGGATGACGTGGATGAACGTCTGGCTCTTCGAGAGTCCCAGTGCAGTCGCAGCCTCGCTCTGTCCCTTCGGGATGGACTGGATGCCGGCACGGATGATCTCACCCATGTATGCACCGAAGCATATGGAGAGGGCGACGATTGCGGCGACGATTCCGTCTATGTGGATAAGAGAACCCAGTGCATAGTAGAGGAACATCAGCTGTACAAGTAACGGTATTCCTCTGATGAGCTCGACGTAGACGCCGCAGATCTGGTTTACGACCCGGTTTCTGGACGATGAACCCAGGCCTGTGAGAATGCCGATGATGACAGCTCCGATGATGGCGAAGACTGTGCATTCGAATGTCGTGGGAATACCTGTAACCGTGTAGAGGAATATCTTGAGGTAGACATCCTTTTTCAGCGTACAGAGGAGTATGAGAAGAATTATCGAGCCGTAGAATGTGAGTCTCCAGGAGTTGATGAGATGGGAGTTGCCCTTCTTCGGAATCAGGACGCCGTCCGTCATCGTGATGACAGTCGGGGCCTTGTTGCTCTCCGTGTTGTCTACCGAGATGACCTTGCTTGCGATTTCACTGACGCTCCTGTAGTTGTTATCTGTATCCATAGTATGTTCCTTATACAGCAAAAGGTCAGAGGGGAGAGAATACCCTCTGACCGCAGAAGTCTATTATGAATTCTTAATTGAGACCGTATTCAGCCTTGAGAGAAGCCATCGTTCCGTTGCTCTTGACTTTCTCGAGTCCCTCGTTGAGGAGGTTAAGAAGTTCTGTGTTGCCCTTCTTTACAGCCATTGCCATGTCGTCGGAGTTTTCGAAGGAGCCTGCAATCTTGAGAACCTTGGAGTAGCTCTCGTTCTGGAGAACGAAGTCCTCGGCTACGACGGAGTCGAGTACGACTGCATCGAGGTTGCCGTTTGCAAGGTCGAGAACAGCTGACGGTGCTTCGTCATATGTATACGGTGTGAGCCCGAGATCTTCTACTGCGAACTGGCATGTCGTTCCGAGCTGGACACCGATCTTCTTGCCCTCGAGGTCAGCATCGGAGTGGATGCTCCCGTTGTCGTTCTTTGTGACGATTGAGAGTGCGAACTGGAGGATGGGAGTCGTGAAGTCTACAGATGCCTTTCTTTCTTCAGTTACTGTAAGACCCGATGCTCCGATATCATACTGACCGCCCTGGATACCTGCGATGATGCCGTCGAAGGAGACGTTTGCAATCTGTACCTTGATTCCGACAGCGTCTGCAACAGCCTGGATGAGTTCGACTTCATATCCTGCGGCATTGCCGTTGTCGTCGATGTATTCGAGAGGCGGATAGTCGCAGCTGACTGCAACCGTATATACTTTGTCTTCCTTCTTTGTCTCTGCTGCTCCCTGAGCCGAGATGATGGAAAGTGCCGTTAATGCGATAAGTGCGAAAGTGATGAGTTTTTTCATTGTTGTATGCATCCTTTTCTGTATATTTATTTAAGCTGTGCATACAATAGGCCCTTTTGAATATAAGGTCAACAGTTTTCTGCATAAAAATACAGAAAATTATGAAAAAATCAGCAGAAATCAAAACAAAAATGGGATATCAACAAAATAACACGTTATATATAAAAGAAATAAAACCATTAAACTAATTGGATAAAAATACAGACTATATGGCATAAAATTCGAAATCCATCGAAATCAAAGACGAAAACACAGAATGATCGCCATTGGATGATGCGGTAATGCGAGGAATGGAAAATGAATAAAAATTTAAAATATGACGCGGGAAGAAGGAGAGGAAAGCCAACAGCGTAAAGAAAGAGGGAATGCGATTTTTCTTGAAATGTTTTTTTTTCTTTTAGAATGTTATAAAAATAACAAAATCCGGGGGATGATACAAGATGAAGAAAACTCTGTTTCTGCTTGCGGCCCTTATTGCACTTATACTCGTCGGATGTGATAACGCTGTTCTGACAGTTCCGGAAGATGTAAAGAATCTCACCATCTCCTTCTCAAACGGGAAGGACGGCACTGTTGATGCCCTTCTGACGTGGAGCGACCCCGTCGATGCGCCCTTTTCGAGGATAGAGATTACCTATAATGACAGTGAAGCCGTATTCGTGGAGAAAGGAGTCGGGAATGTGACACTCTCCGGTCTTTCTGCCGGGACACTTTACGATTTCACAGTCAGGGCGGTGGGTACGGACGGAAGGAGAAGTGCGGGGATTACAATCAATCTCAGAGCGGAGAGGGCCGTCGATAACCTTTCTGTCGTCTCCTCGGATAATGAGCTTGTCCTCAGCTGGGATAACCCGGAGAATGAGAGTTTTTCCGGAACGAGGGTGATTGTGAAGAGCGGGGAAGAGAGCTCTGTCGTCGAGCTCGATCCAGAGTCCCGGTCATACATATTCTCAACAGGGAGCCATGGGACGATATATGACTTCACGGTTTATGCCGTGTATGATGAGGAAGAAGGAAGACTGTACAGCGCCGGCGCGACGGAGAGCGGGATGTTCCTCGACTACAGCGCTTTTGAAAACCCCGTTATGATAATCACACTTCCGGCCGGCGTTGATGATATCACGACAAAGACATGGCTTCTCGACCAGGAACTCGATCCTGCCATATGCCGGATTGTCGACAACATAAACAGCAAGAACAACAGCGAATTCAAACTCGATATCAAGGGAAGGGGAAACTCCTCCTGGGGGATGATCAAGAAGAGCTACTCCGTGAAGCTCGAGAAGAAGAGCAACCTCTTCGGCATCGCAGACGGCAAGCATAAGCATTATGCCCTGATAGCCAATTATGCCGACAAGACACTTCTCCGGAACAAGCTTGCATACTATATGGGAACAGAGATCTTCTCAGGTATGGATTGGAACCCACATACAGCCATGGTCAACCTTATTGTCAACGGCAGATATTACGGGCTTTATATGCTGACCGAACGCATAAAGATCAACGATAAGATTGTGAATATTCCAGATATCAGCGAAGAGGAAAACGGCGGCTGGATAGTGGAGATCGACGAGAGGCAGGACGAAACTCACACATGGAGAACATCTCACAATTTTGCTGTTTCCCTCAAGGATCCCGATGACTGGGATGGCTGGGAGAGCATCAGGGATTATATCGACAGCGTTGAGAGTGTTCTCTACGGAGATGGCTTCGAAGACAGTGAGTCCGGATGGCGGAAATACCTTGATGAGGATTCCTTTATCGACTGGTACATCGTCAATGAAGCGGCGAAGAACGTCGATGCTTCGTGGTATTCCTCTGTATATATGTACTACAACCCGGGTGACGGCAAGATCCATATGGGGCCCCTTTGGGATTTCGACATTGGCTTCGGCAACATAGATTACGGCGGATGCGATTCAACCGAAGGTTTCTGGATAAAGAACAGCGGATGGTATGTCAGGCTTTTCGAGGACAGCGGGTTTGTAACCGCAGTGAAGAATCGCTGGAATGAGAAGAAGAGCGCCCTCGAGGCTCTGATTACAGATTCGGGCACAATAGAGACAATGGCTGACAGCATTGAAAAGGATGCTCTTGTAAACTTCACCAGGTTTCCGATACTCGGTATATATGTCTGGCCCAATGCACCGGGCTACGAGGAGAGAACAAGCTATCAGAGTGAAATCGGCTATCTTAAAGAGTGGCTGGGCGCGAGAATCGAATGGCTTGACGAGAATATCAACGCCCTGTAGAAAGTGCCGGAAAGGCAATAATATAAGATAGGTCTTATGCTATTAAGTATTTTGTTATGTTAATCATGCTTTTTCTTATGTTATTGCGACAATATAAGAGAAAGTTGTGTTGTTTCTTATGTTATTTCTTCACTTTCTGCCGGAACATAAGTTAATATAAGACTGTGAGGCTTTAGCAATATGGTTGAACAGGAACTTAAGGAACTTATCGAACAGATCATCAAAAGAGGCTGTGAAGAACAGACGACAGAAGTCAAGGCCGCGCATAGGGGATGCCCCGAAAAG
>CAVDOI010000176.1:0-4134 GCA_963610485.1 Lachnospiraceae bacterium | reverse complement strand
TGTATAAAAAATCATCGTTCGGATACCGGAAGATGCGACAAACTCTCCGGCTGAAATAAAGTCCGGCTTCAGATTAGTCGATTTCAGGGTTTAAATAAGGGCGTGACTTCCGCCACGCCCTGTGTAATTCTTTCGGATTATTCTCAGTTCTTTCCGCTGAGAGCTTCATCGATAGCCTTTGCGGCCGTCTTGCCGGCACCCATTGCAGAGATGACGGTAGCAGCTCCGGTGACAGCATCTCCGCCTGCGTAGACCGCCTCTCTTGACGTCAGACCGTCTTCGTTCACGATGATACCGCCGTGAGCATTGACCTCGAGGCCCTTTGTCGTGTTCTTGATAAGCGGGTTCGGGCTTGTTCCGATAGCTATGACGACAGTATCGACATCAAGGTCGAATTCGCTTCCCGGAATCGGGATGGGTCTTCTCCTTCCCTTCTGGTCAGGCTCGCCGAGTTCCATCTTTATGCACCTTATACCGGTTACGAAGCCGTTCTTCGGGTCACGCGGATTGTCGGGATTGTTGTAGCCGAGAACCTCGACGGGGTTGTTGAGAAGCCTGAAGTCGATCCCCTCCTCCATTGCATGCTCGACCTCCTCCTTTCTTGCAGGAAGTTCCTCGAGTGAACGGCGGTAGACGATGTAGACATGTTCCGCTCCCAGACGGAGTGCAGTACGTGCGGCATCCATAGCGACGTTTCCGCCTCCGACGACTGCAACCTTACCGCCCTTCATAATAGGTGTGACGGGGTCTGCCTCGTAAGCCTTCATAAGGTTGGAACGGGTAAGGAATTCATTAGCCGAATAGACACCCTTTAGAGCCTCTCCGGGGATGTTCATGAAGTTCGGAAGACCTGCACCCGATCCTACGAACACGGCTTCATAGCCCATGTCGAAAAGTTCGTCGATGGTGAGTGTCTTGCCGATGACGACGTTCGTGTCGATATCGACACCGAGAGCCTTGAGGCCTTCGACTTCCTTGGCGACAATCGACTTCGGGAGTCTGAACTCGGGAATACCGTAGACAAGGACACCGCCTGCTGTGTGGAGTGCCTCGAATACAGCTACCTTGTAGCCCTTCTTTGCAAGGTCACCTGCGCATGTAAGGCCCGAAGGACCGGAACCTACGACTGCGACCTTGTGGCCGTTGGACCTGGGTGCAACGGGGGCGGTCTTGACGTTCTCGTTATGATAGTCGGCGACGAATCTCTCGAGTCTGCCGATTCCGACGGGTTCGAACTTCACGCCGAGAGTACATCTGCTCTCGCACTGGCTCTCCTGGGGACATACACGGCCGCAGACGGCGGGGAGCGACGAAGACTGAGATATCACCTGATATGCTTCTTCGAACTCCTCCTTCTTGATATGGCCGATGAACTCGGGGATGCTGATGTTGACGGGACAGCCCTCGACACAGGGTCTCGTCTTGCAGTTGAGACATCTCTTCGCCTCGTCGACAGCTGTCTCGAGAGTATAGCCGAGAGCAACCTCGTTGAAATTATGAGCTCTTACTTCCGGTGCCTGGGTCGGCATCTCATGTTTTTTAGGATTAATAGGCATTACTCATTCTCCTCATACTTTCTTGAAAAGATTACAGGTTTCTTCGTACGCATGACGCTCGAAGTCCGAGTACATTCTGCCTCTGCTCATGGCTTCGTCGAAATCTACTTCATAGCCGTTGAAATCAGGTCCGTCGACACATGCGAACTTCGTGACCTTCTTTCCGTTCTCGGTAAGGGTGAGTCTGCAGCCGCCGCACATACCTGTTCCGTCGATCATGATCGGGTTCATGGAAACCGTTACGGGAACACCGTAGGGCTTGCAGGTGAGAACGACGAACTTCATCATGATGACAGGTCCGATGGCGATTACCATATCGAACTTCTCGCCGCTGTCGAGCATTTCCTTGAGAGGAACAGTGACGTTGCCGTGTCTGCCGTATGAACCGTCATCGCTCATGACGACAAGTCTGTCCGAGGCAGCTCTGAATTCATCCTCGCAGATCAGGAGATCCTTGTTTCTGAAGCCGATGATCGATGTGACTTCGGCACCGAGCTTGTGGAACTCCTCTGCAATGGGCATTGCAATCGCGCATCCCACACCGCCGCCGATTATACAAACCTTCTTTATTCCGTCCGTGTGTGTTGCAACTCCGAGCGGACCCACGAAGTCCTGGAGGTATTCACCCTCCTCCTTGTGATTGAGCTTCTCCGTTGTAGCACCTACAATCTGGAAGATGATCTTGACTGTCCCCTCTTCCGGATTGCTTCCGGCGATAGTCAAGGGAATTCTTTCACCTTCTGCGTCGACGCGGAGAATGATGAACTGACCAGGCTTAGCCTTATTGGCTACGAGAGGTGCTTCGATTTCCATCTGTGTAACAGTTGGATTGAGATTCTTCTTTCTTACAATTCTGTACATCACTAACTCTCAACTTTCAATTAAGTAATCCAATGCGAAAAGGCACAGATACGATATGTATTATGCCAACCGATAGTTAATATATCGATAAAAAGATAACAAGTCAAACTCCAAGCCGGGTTTTTCGAAGTATTTTGCAGATTAAATCTTTTAGCTGAAAAAAATAGCGCCGTCCTTCGACAGCGCCGTGTTCTGCAATGCGACTCAGAAGTCTACTTCCGTGTCGTAGTAGCAGCACTTGAGGAGCTTCACCATTTCCTCCTGACTCGGCTGCCGCGAGTTGGAAAGCGTGCATGCATCTAGGATTGCATTTTTTGCAATATCCTCGACTCTCTCAAGGAAGACGGACTCGGGAACGAAGCCCTCGGCTGCCGGATAGCTGTCGGCTCCGTAGTTCCTGATGCAGTGAGGTATATTGAGTTCGTCGTTCATCTTCCTGAGGTAAGCGATGAGAGAGTTGACCTTCTCGTCGTCGTTCTTTCCCTCGAGATGCATGTAGTCGGCGATGACTCCGTATCTCTTCTTTGCGGAGGGATCCTTTGCATTGAATGCGATGACCTTCGGCAGATACATTGCGTTTGCCGCGCCGTGGATTATGTGCGCGCCGTAATCAGCGAAGACGGCACCTGTCTTGTGAGCCATCGAATGGACTATGCCGAGAAGAGCATTCGAGAACGCCATACCCGCGAGGCACTGTGCGTTGTGCATTCTGTCGCGTGCCTCCATATCTCCATTGTAGGAGGGAACGAGGTCCTTCATGATCATTTCGATTGCATGGATTGCAAGAGGATCTGTGTAATCGCAGTTAGCCGTCGAAACATAAGCTTCGACTGCGTGTGTCATTGCGTCCATACCTGTGTGGGCAACGAGCTTCTTAGGCATAGTTTCAGCAAGGTCAGGATCGACGATTGCGACGTCGGGTGTAATCTCGAAGTCAGCGATCGGGTACTTGATTCCCCTGCTGTAGTCTGTGATGATCGAGAATGCCGTGACCTCGGTTGCCGTTCCGCTCGTAGAGGAAATGGCACAGAAATGAGCCTTCTTCCTCAGCTCGGGAAGTCCGAACACCTTGCACATGTCTTCGAATGTAACCTCGGGGTATTCATACTTAATCCACATCGCCTTTGCAGCGTCAATCGGTGAGCCGCCGCCGAGTGCGATAATCCAGTCCGGTCCGAATTCAAGCATCTTATCTGCTCCGTTCATGACTGTCTCGACAGACGGATCAGGCTCGATGCCTTCGATGAGTGCAACTTCCATTCCGGTTTCCTTGAGATTGTTGACGACTCTGTCCAGGAAGCCGAATTTCTTCATCGAACCTCCGCCTACACAGACGATTGCCTTCTTTCCCTTGAAAGTCTTGAGTGCGTCGATAGCGCCCTTTCCGTGATACAGGTCTCTTGGTAATGTGAAACGTGCCATTTGTTCCTCCAATAAATATTTTTTTATCGTTATTTAGGAGAATAACGCATCTTTAGAGAAAAAGATAGCTTTTTATCGATAAAAAAGGAACTTTTTATTCACTCAGTCAGTCACCCCTCCGTCGGCCGTAGAAAACAGCCCTTTCTGTTGCGTTATTGCTTCAATGTTTCAAAAAAGGTACGAATCGGGGACAAAAGCTTCTCATCTTCTTTTTCTTTCTCTATTATGGACTTGTCGGCGCTGAAAACGGCAGACAGCTTAGCCTCTCAAAGAAGTATATCGGGGGGGGTGTCAC
>CAVDOI010000175.1:0-4148 GCA_963610485.1 Lachnospiraceae bacterium | reverse complement strand
TGACTGAAGTTCTGAATTCCCTGCCGTTCGATTCACATCGTCCGGGCATCTTTATAAAACAATGTTATAGTGACGGCCGTATAGACATTCTTTATCCTTCCTCCGATAAGGGAATCGGAGTCTGTGTTAAAACGACAGGTAGAAACTACCGTGAGACAGAGGCAATAGCCTCGATACTGAAGGAGAAGTATGCAAAATAACTCCCTGATACATATGTGTACAGTAGAATCCGGACATATGTGAAATACAAAGGGAACAGTATAGAGCATGCGCCTTTGGCTCACCGTCTGTTGCCGCGTTCCATGGAGAAAGTATCATCGATGGGCGGGGGATTATCAATAAGGGAAGATGATCGTCTGCAGAAACCGTACGGCAGGACAGACCCCGAAGATTTATGATAAAATCACTACTGCCCTGTAATGAAGTGCAGTGCAGACACCTCTGAGCTGACAACAGGTCGCAGGACATGTCCCCTCGTAACGGGGCGAATGAATCACGAGGAACCGAGAATATGCCGTCACAGCAGAGACTGACAGGCATTATAGATTACCTTCTTCATGAGAACACCACTGAGACAGAGTGGCTTGAGTTCAAGTCGAATTATGTCTCTCCTCAGGATACAGGGCAGTATATTTCCGCATTGAGTAACGGTGCTGCTTTGAAAAGCAGGCCTTTCGGCTATCTCATATTCGGGATAGATGACGTTACGCACGAAGTGGGGAATACGACATACGATTTCCAGAAAGAGAAGGTGGGAAACGAGAATCTTGAAAACTGGCTCAGAAGGCTTCTGAGTCCCGATATTCCGTTCACAGTATACTCAATACAGTATGCAGCGCTCCACAGAGTTGTTCTTTTCGAAATACCGGCAGCATACATACATCCCACATCTTTCGCCGGCAGGGACTACATAAGGATAGGAAGCTGCAGGCAGGATCTCCACAGGTATCCTTCTGAGGCGAAGAAGCTCTGGGAGGCACTCAACCATACATCATATGAACAGGCGGTTTCGGTCAATCAGAATCTTCACTTCACCGAAGTGATGATGGTTGCCAGAAAGAGGGGAGTCGACTTTTCGGAGGACAGATTCAACACACTCCGCATGCTTGACCCCAACGGGAGATTCAACAATCTTGCACTTCTTCTGAGTGACGAGAACCCCCATGTCGTAAAATTCGCAGTCTATAAGGACGACAGCCTCAACTTCAGCGTAAAGGAGGAGTTCACAGGCTCATGGCTCCTGATGCTAGATCAGGCGTTCAAATATGTAAGCCTGTACAACAACTACGAGTGCAACGATAGGATCAGAACTCGCACGCACCGAAGTACAGAGCTACCCTGATCCGTCGCTGAGAGAGATGGTAGTCAACGCTTTCGGACATATGGATTTCTCGTTTCCTTCAGATATAAAGATAGAGTTCTACAAGGACAGGGTCGAAGTCTCGTCGCCGGGTTCCATATACAGAACAACGCTCGAGGAGGTCCTCAAGGGGAAGCAGTCCTTCCGAAATCCGAACCTCATATTCGTCCTGAGCAAATTCAAATACATAGAAAACTACGCAACAGGCATCAAACGCACAAATGCGGCATATGAGGAAAGCGGATTGAAGCCCGTGTATGACGTAACAGAGAATTTCTTCACAGCAATACTCCCGAATGTGAATTACAACAGAAAGTCTTCCGGGGAAGCATTTACGAGGCGACCCCCCAAGTGACCCCCCAAGTTGCCCCCCAAGTTACCCCCCAAGTTACCCCCCAAGTTAATCACGACGGGGAAGATGCGGTAATTCTTGAAAAAATACTGGATTATTGTGTTACTCCAAAATCGGGGAAGGACATTCTTGAATACCTCGGCTACAGGGACAGGAAGAATTTCAACCGCAGATATCTCAAACCGCTGCTGGATTCCGGAAAACTGAATGTCACAAAAGAGAGAAAGCACAACAGCAGTCAGAAGTATGTCAGCGTGAAGGATGACAATTGAGCCTTGTCATACGTCAGCCGCGTCGTCAGGAATGCAGGAGAGAAACTCTCCGGAGAGCCGGAGACAGGGCATGGAACACCGGAAGACTTGTGTGCCCGGATGACGGCAGGATGAAAGCAGAACAGCAGGACAAATTCATCGAAAAAAGAAGGTGTTTTGAAATATGAATGAGCCGGTCGTAAGAGATAAAAAGGAAGAGTCCCGGATAAGAAAGCGCGGTGAGAGTGCAACCTTCGAGATCGCCGCATTCATAGACAGCCTTGAACTCGATGACGCTCCATTCAAAGGTTATTCCACAGCTATATACCTTACGATATTCGTATATGCCTACTACGACGGCCTGAACTGCACAGAGCTCCTCTGTGAGGAGATACGAAACAATATCCTCCTGAGATGGCTTATCAACAGGGCCTGTCCTTCCTTCGACAACCTCCAGGAGTACAGGGAAGCCAATGAAGAGAAGATACGACAGACCCTCAAGGTCTTCCGCTGTTATGCCTTCTCGATACACATGCTCCGCTATAGGGATATCCTCTTCAAGGGATACAGAAAGCCTTCATACTCCACACGTGCGGACAAGCTCCCGCACGACAGAACAGAAGATGACGTCGACCTTCTTCTCAGGGATTTCGCCTACAACGACCGTTACGAGCATCCGGTAAAGAGACCGGCTCTCAACGGATTGACAACCGGAGACGTTCTCTCCTGGCTTGAACAGATGAAAGAAGCGACAGAGGAGGAAGACAGGGAAGCCGAACGTGACCGCCCGATAATAGAGGCGTTCAGGAAGAAATGAGTGCAGCGCCGCACCCTGAGTGCAGCTGATAAAGATTGCTCTCTTCAATCCTGATAGAGCAGGAACAGAAAGCAGCAGTCTAACCTGCTATTACGGGATAAGGAAACGGCCGTATACACAGCCATCAGCAGTTTCCGGACGGCACTTTCACCCATATAATCAAGAATCACCAGATCAAGGTTGAAAAAGAAAACAGAGACAGGACAAGAGAATCAACGACAAGGATTGCTTGGAGCAATCCTGAGCCGCCATCCGGCTCAGAAAAGGCGCTCGGAAGCGGGGCCGGAGTTCTTCTCCGGATATGAAAGAACACAGGAGTGTAGAGGAGGATTCATATCAAGCTGATCTATACCCTTGACGGGGAGAAGTACATAAACGACGCTGATGCACCGGTCCGTCCCGGCGACTGGCCCATTGATGACTTTGAGCGCATGCTTGATGATACGGTATGCCGGCTGAGAACCGTCCGGAGAGACGGCTCTGCTCAGAGGAACATATCCTTTCCCGATATCGAGAAGGCAGCCCAGAGCGGCGTGACAAGGAAGACCGGATATACGGCACATATCATCAATGCCATATACATCTTCGGACAGGAGAGCGGACAGAGGGAGTATAAAGCTCTCTCTTACCGTATACTGAAAGCTGCTTCCGGGAGCGACGTGGAAAAGACAGAGGAAAGCCGCACCCCCGTGTGGACAGATGAGCTTCTCTCCCCGCTCTGGTTCTTCCATTCCATCTATGATACATACAGAAAGAACGGTGCTGAATATCCCTTCGGAATACTGCTCGCAGCAGAAATGGATAATACAACCGGAATCGAAGATATCAGCATGAGACTGAGCGGAATATATAACTCCTTGGCACTCTTCATGCTTCTTCTGGATCTGAGCGTGGTTGCTCCGTGTCCCGAACTTCCGTTCATAGACTTTACAAGAGATGAACTGAAAGAGATTATCTTTTCTTTCAGAAGAATGTGTATAGACTATCCTGGATTCAGGAAATTCGAAGAGTTCATCCGGATGATGTTTGACAATCTCCTGAAGAATGCACATTTCGAAAAGAGAGACCGTCATAATTACATCAAGGTCTTCCTTCGTGCTGCCTTTCCGAAGAAACCGCAGGATGACGGAATGCCCTGGTGACAGCGTGAACGACAGGGCGGGAGGGATTATCACAAAGATCAAAGACCCGCTCACCTCTATAGCAAGATGACCAGCAAGGCTCTGCAGTATTCAGTATCAGAAACAGTGGAAGGCTAAGGTAGCTTGGACGAGGTGAATTGTGCCGCCTTGTAATTCCTTTTAATATAATGAAATAAGAAAATGGGCTGTCTGGCTCTGAGAGGCAAAAATGGCATTGGCTATATAT
>CAVDOI010000174.1:0-4163 GCA_963610485.1 Lachnospiraceae bacterium | reverse complement strand
ACATTGTATTGAAAGACATGGATATCTCCGGCGGCGTCACAGTCGACTTCGAGGATGTAACTGTCAAGTCTCCTTACGATGAGAAGAACAATTTTGAATTCGTCATGAAGGGAAGTGTTTCTTACAACTTCACTTCAGAAGTTGCCAAGGCAGATGTCGAAGTAAGCGACAAGGCAAAGATCGATATCAGCAGCATCATAAGTCAGTATCTTCCTGCCGGAACAACACTGCCTTCTCTCGGAGTGACCGTAGGCTTCAGCTATGACGGAAAGATAACCCTGCCGAAATCAGTTAGTGATGCCGATGTCACATATTTCAACGACTTCATCAAGAACTTCAAGATTACTAAGTTCATGATCGGCAATCTCCCGATAACAACAGATTCCGTCAACAAACTCATCCAGGATAACAGCCAGAAGATCTACGACTATGTCAAAAAGGTTCTGGAGGATGCAGCAAAAAAGGCCGAGGATGAGGAGAAGAAAACGTTACCAGAAGAATGATTGCTTTTGAGAACTCAAACCATGCAATGTGTTGTTTGGATGAGGAATAACTCTTCAGGTTGCATAGAATGATTTTTGAATGGATCCACCGTTGAAAAATACGGTGGATTTTTCTTTTTAACAAGTGTCATTTTCTTCTGTTTTGGACTATCCTTTTCTTATGATTAACGCCATTAGAGGAAAGATAGTCGAGATAACCGATTCGTCGCTCGTTGTTCTGACGGATTCCGGTGTCGAATACTTCATAGACACAACACTGACAAGTGCAAACAAGTTCAGGGCACTCTCAGCCGAAGAGAAGCTGAACGTGAGGGTTCTCACAGTCCTCCAGCACAGGGAGGACAGCATGACGCTCTTCGGCTTCCGGGACGAGAAGGAAAGATTCACCTTCAATGAACTCCAGACCGTGCCGGGTATTGCGGCAAGGGGTGCGCTGAAGATATTGAGCGGAATCACGGTCGACGACCTTGCTCTCGCCCTTGACCTCAATGACGTCAAGAAGCTCAGCAAAGTTCCGGGCCTCGGCGCAAAGACAGCACAGAAGCTCATCCTCCAGCTCAGGAACGTTCTTGTCTTCGACGAAAGCGAGGGGGAGGGAAAGAAGGACAAGAGCGAGGGACGTACTGCCGAACGCTTCAGGGATTTCATCGTCTCCTTTACAGAAATAGGCTACGACCGAAAGAGTGTCATAAAGGCCATCGACGAGACTCTCGAGGAGGCCGGCTCCCTATATTCATCACTTTCCGACAGAGAAATCGAAAACAAGATATTCAATGCTGTTCTCAGGAGGCTAAATTGATTAAGGAAAACAAATTCGACCTGGATGATGCGGCTCTCGAAGAGAGAACAGTCAGACCCGAGATGATAGAACGCGAGGAAGTTCAGGAGAACATCCTGAGACCCAAGTACCTCTGTGACTTCCAGGGCCAGAAGGAGCTCAAGGAAAACCTCAAGATCTACATCGACGCTGCCAAGAAGAGAGGCGAAGCTCTCGACCATATCTTCCTCCAGGGTCCTCCGGGACTGGGGAAAACGACGCTTGCATCCATCATCGCAAACGAGATGGGTGCCGACATCAAGCTCACAAGTGCGACGGCGCTCGACAAGCCCAGGGACCTTGTGGGTATTCTTACAAACCTTACTGCAGGCTCTGTCCTGTTTATCGATGAAATCCACGGCCTCAAGAAATCGATGGAGGAGACACTCTATGTCGCCATGGAGGACTACAAGATAGACTGGGTCATAGGTCAGGGACCGTCGGCAAGGACGATCAAGGTTGACCTCGAACCCTTCACACTCATCGGGGCGACGACACGTACCGGAGCCGTATCGAAACCTTTGGAGAACAGATTCGGTATCCCGATCAAGATCGACCTCTATCCTCCCGAGGAGCTCGCACTCATAATAAAGCGTTCGGCCCAGATACTCGAAAGCAGAATAACCGACGACGCCGTAATGGACATCGCGGTATGCTCGAGGGGAACGCCCCGTATTGCGAACAGGATTCTCAGGCGTGTGAGGGACATAGCCGACGTCATGGGGAACGGAATCATAGATAAGAAAATGACACAGATAGGACTTGAAAAGCTCGGTATCGACAAAAACGGGCTTGATAAGACCGACCGCGAGATACTCCGCGTCATCGCCGAAATATACTCCGGCGGTCCTGTCGGACTCGAGGCTCTTGCGGCCTCCATCAACGACAGCAGCGACACGATAGAAGTATACTACGAGCCTTTCCTGATGAGACAGGGCTATCTCAAGCGTACCACGAGGGGACGCTGTCTCACTGCGAAGGCCTATGAGATATTAGATATGAAGGACAGATATGCTGACCAGGGATTTCTACTTTGACCTTCCTGAGGAACTGATAGCCCAGGAACCCGCCGAGAAGAGGGGCGACGACAGACTTTTATTACTCGATAAGACAACAGGAAAATACGAAGACCACATGATAAAGGATTTCCCCTCTCTACTGAGGGAGAATTCAATTCTTGTCGTCAACAACTCCAAGGTGAGGAAGGCGCGAGTATACGGCACCAATCCCGAAACGGGAGGCGTCGTGGAGTTTCTCTTCCTCGGCGAGAACGAGGACTCGAGCTGGAATGCGATAGTGAGCAAGGCGAAGAGACAGAGGGAAGGAAAAGAATATGTCTTTTCAACGCTGGAGGGCAGAGAGTACTGCCGGGGCCGTATAAAGTGTGAGAGGGAGGACGGAACAAGAGACGTCGTCTTCTCCGTTCCCATCACCGAGGACTTCTTCCTCACATGCGGTCACGTTCCTCTTCCCCCTTATATCAAGAGGGAGGACAACTTCAGGGACGAGAGCCGCTACCAGACGATATATGCAAAGAACGAGGGAAGTGTAGCATCCCCGACGGCGGGACTGCACTTCACACCGGAGATTCTCGACGAGATAAAGAAAAGGGGTATCGAGATAGTGGAGGTCACACTCCATGTCGGAGCGGGGACTTTCCTTCCCGTACGTACCGACAACATCGAGAACCATCACATGCACACCGAGAGCTACGAAATACCTGCGGATGTTGCCGATAAGCTCAACAGGGCGAAGGCGGAGGGCAAGGAGATAGTCGCAGTCGGAACGACATCGACACGAACACTCGAGAGCGCGGCCGACGAGAGCGGAAGACTTGTCACGCTCAAGGGAAAGACCGACATCTTCATCTACCCGGGTTACTCTTTTAAATTCATAGACTCGCTTCTCACGAACTTCCACACACCAGAATCGACACTCGTCATGCTTGTTTCGGCCCTTGCGGGAAGAGACAACATAATGTCCGCCTACCGTCATGCCGTCGAGGAGAGATATCATTTCTTCTCGTACGGAGATGCGATGTTCATAAGAGCCTGATTTTCTTCAGTTCGTTTTCGATTTTCATGGCGGTATCTTCAATGGAGAGGGTACCGTCTATTGTTATGAGCTTTACTCCTTGAGGAAGCTCATTGAACTCCCTGAGGTAGTTCTCCCTCACCTGTGTAAGATACTCCTTCTTCTCGAAGAGTTCCTTCTCTTCGCCCCTCTTCTCGATACGCTCCATGCACACATCGACGGGGGTGTCGACGAATATGATGACGTCGGCATGTCTGAACGGTGCATTGATCATCTTGAGAAACTCATAGTCGCATTCGACCCCCTGATAGGCCAGCGTCGAATAGAAGTATCTGTCGCTGATTACGACACTTCCCTGTGCAAGACGGCCGTTGATTCCGTATTCGGGGTTATCCAGATGATCGTCCCTGTCGGAGGCATAGAGGAGGGCGAGGGCGGAGGGCGTTGTCCTGAACTTCTTCTGGAGGCATGCGCGGACAAGCCTGCCGACTGGATTGTCCGTCGGTTCATGGGTGATGAATACATCCTTGCCCCCGGACGAGAACTTTTCGCCCAGTATTTTCATCTGTGTCGTCGTTCCTGCGCCGTCGAGGCCTTCGAAGACTATGAATACGCCCTTTTCTCCAATCATATATGCTCCCCTGATCTTGTTAGGAGTATAAGCAGGAAAGGGAGAGGGTTCAATTACCGGGGCGTTATGTTTACCGCACTTTATCCAGAGCTTGAAATACTGCGTTTACGGAAACGCCATACTGTTAAATCATCTTTTCCGTATAATGACAGAGTATGCCCCGGGTTGTATAATGACT
>CAVDOI010000173.1:0-4226 GCA_963610485.1 Lachnospiraceae bacterium | reverse complement strand
GGTATAAGGCATGGAATAGAGGAACGGACGTTACAAAGGTAATGGACAGGGAAATAAAGGAATTCCTGGGGTAGAGGATAGATATGTTTGAAAACAAGACAGAACAGGAAGCCAGAGATTTAATCAAGTCGATGGTAAGTGAATATTATCATTCGTTCAAAGAGAACAGGAAAGAGTTCAAGCCCGGAGACAGGATCAATTATGCATCCCGTGTTTACGATGAGAAGGAGATGTGCTCTCTCACAGATGCCGCTCTTGATTTCTGGCTTACAACCGGCAGGTTTGCAGAAGAGTTCGAAAAGGAGTTTGCATCATGGATCGGCGTGAAGCATGCACATCTAGTCAACAGCGGATCGTCTGCCAATCTTATTGCATTCTCCGTTCTGACAGCACCGGAACTCGGAGGAAGGCAGATAAGGAGGGGAGATGAGGTTATCACAGTAGCCTGCGGTTTTCCGACGACGGTCACTCCCGTACTGCAGTACGGGGCAGTCCCCGTTTTTGTCGACGTGACTGTTCCCCAGTACAACATTGATGTTACAAAACTCGAAGGGGCGCTGAGCAGTAAGACGAAAGCCGTCATGATAGCTCACACCCTCGGAAATCCTTTCGACCTGAAGCATGTCAAAGAATTCTGCGATAAGCATAATCTGTGGCTTGTTGAAGACAACTGTGATGCTCTTGGGAGTAAATATACCATCGACGGAGTGACAAAGTTCACCGGTACATGGGGAGATATAGGAACATCCAGTTTCTATCCGCCTCATCATATGACAATGGGAGAGGGCGGATGCGTTTATACAGATAATCCTCTTCTCAACAGGCTTATCCTGTCATACAGGGACTGGGGACGTGACTGCATCTGCCCGTCAGGCAGAGACAACTTCTGCGGCCACAGATTCGACGGCCGGTACGGCGAACTTCCTCAGGGGTATGATCACAAGTATGTCTACAGCCATTTCGGCTACAACCTCAAGGTTACAGACATGCAGGCTGCCGTCGGTGTTGAACAGCTTAAAAAGTTCCCGTCATTCATCGAGAGAAGAATCCATAACTGGAACAGGCTCCATAAGGCTCTGGAGTGCGTAAGCGACAAACTCATTCTCCCAGAGCCTTCAGAAGGAAGCATCCCTTCATGGTTCGGTTTTATCGTATCTGTCAAACCTGAATCTGGATTGAAGAGAAATGATGTCACATCGTTTATCGAGAAGCATAATATCCAGACGAGGCTTCTTTTCTCGGGTAATATCATAAAGCATCCATGCTTCGACCAGATCAGGGGAACAGATGCCTACAGAGTCAGCGGCTCTCTCGAAACAACGGACTACATTATGAACAACAGCTTCTGGGTTGGCGTTTACCCCGGAATGACTGATGATATGATAGATTACATGGCTGAGATTATAATTGAGGCAGTAAACAGAAAATAACAATTCGGAGGGGATATTACTCATGAAACAGCGATTAGCGGATTATGTGGCAGATTTTCTTGTTGAACACGGCGTAACCGACTGCTTCAGTGTCGTCGGTGGAGGAGCGATGCATCTAAATGATGCAATAGGACATAAGGAAGGTCTGCATACAACCTACTGCCATCACGAGCAGTCCTGTGCAATGGCTGCCGAGGCCTATGCGAGACTCGACAACAGGATCGCTGCCGTCTGTGTCACAACCGGCCCTGGAGGAACGAATGCCCTGACAGGAGTTGTCGGAGGATGGCTTGATTCCATCCCTATGTTTGTCATTTCGGGACAGGTAAGATATGATACTACAGCCCGCTATGCACTGCAGTTCACCGGAACACCGCTCAGGGCGATGGGGGATCAGGAATATGACATAGTGAAATCTGTCGAACCGATGACGAAATATGCCGTGATGATTGAGAACCCGGGAGATATTAGGTATGCACTTGAAAAAGGATGGCATCTTGCAACTACCGGTCGCCCCGGGCCTGTCTGGATTGATATTCCCGTAAACTATCAAGGTTGTTTCATTGAAACAGATGTCCTCCGCGGTTATGATCCGGCAGCAGATGATGCCGAACTTCCGCCCCCTGTCGGTGTTGATACGATAGAGACTGTTATTGATAAAATCCATAAAGCAAAAAGGCCGGTCTTCCACGCCGGTTACGGTATAAGACTTTCCGGAGGGTATAAAGCCTTCAGAGAGGTATTAGATAAACTTAATATACCAGTAGTCACCTATTGGAACGCTGTGGATTTGATTGAGGATGATAATCCTTTGTATGTCGGCAGAGCCGGCAATATGGGGGACAGACCCGGCAACTGGGCAATTCAGAACGCGGACTTGATTCTTGCAGTCGGCACAAGAATTTCCATAAGACAGACAGGATATAACTGGAAGACATGGGCTCGTTCCGCCGAAATTATCATGGTCGATATCGATAGGGCGGAAATGAAAAAGCCGACTCTGCATGTCGAGAACCCGGTATGGGCGGATGCAAAGGATTTCCTGGAGAAACTAGATTCTTCTTTACCGGAAAACAGTAGGCTTTTTAATGGTGAGGACTGGCTGGCAAGATGCAGGGGATGGAAAGAGAATTATCCAGCAGTTCTGCCGCGGCAGTGGGAGGAGAACGGAAAGACGGCGAACGTTTATGCATTTGTCCGCTACTTAAGTTCACGTCTTCCGGAGAACAGCCTGACAGCAGTTTCAAACGGTGCCTGCTGTGTTGTAGGAAACCAGGCTTATGTTATCCAGAAAGGAAGCAGGATGGCGAATAACAGTGCAATAGCCAGTATGGGCTACGGTCTTCCTGCTGCAATAGGAACGTGCATCGGCGGTGGTAGAAGGGATACCATCTGTCTCGAAGGTGACGGCAGTATAATGATGAATCTGCAGGAACTGCAGACGATTCTTACAAACAAACTTCCGATCAAGATATTCCTCATAAATAATAACGGTTATCATTCAATCAGAATCACACAGACTAACCTCTTCGGTGAGCATACGAAAGTCGGTATAGGTCCTGAATCTCATGATTTGTCATTCCCTGAATACAAAAAGATTGCAGAAGCTTTCGGATATCGTTATTTCTCTGCTCACAGCAATAATGAGATGAAAAAAGTTGTCGATGAGGTTCTCTCTTTGGATGGTTCTGTTTTCTGTGAAATCTTTACTGACACAAAACAGGTATGGGAGCCAAAGAGCAGTACGAAGAAACTGGAGGATGGAACTCTTGTAAGTCCTCCGCTGGAAGATCTTGCTCCATTCCTCTCAAGGGAAGAACTTGAGAAGAATATGGTTGTTCCTCTTCTGGATGAATCACTGGAGTGATCAGGACGTGTATGTTTTCAGCTGACAGGAAAATCAAATCTGTTGTTGTTACCGGACCGACAGGCGCAATAGGGCATGCACTCTGTACTATCCTCTTAAAAGAGGGGAGGAGAGTGTATGCCGTTGTCAGACCGAACAGTAATCGTACATCTACACTACCTGACGGCGTAGATATCATCGAGTGTGATATCTCGGGCTATAAGGGGCTGGCTGACAGGATAGGACATGCGGATGCTTTTGTTCATCTTGCGTGGGCGAACACTTTCGGCGGCGGTCGCAATGATATGCCGTCGCAGATTGCAAACATTCAATATTCCATAGATGCCGTTAATGCTGCTGTTGAACTTGGCTGTAAAGTTTTTGTAGGAGCAGGCTCCCAGGCTGAATATGGCAGAGTGGATGAAGCATTGACAGCGGAAACTCCGTGCTTTCCGGAGAACGGCTATGGAATGGCCAAGCTCTGTGCCGGAGAAATGACCAGGGTTGAGTGTGAAAAGTACAGGATGGATCATATATGGTTCAGGATTCTTTCTGTCTACGGTCATTATGATAACCCTAGTTCCCTCATTTCATATGTCATACGTTCGTTTCTAAATGGAGAGAAGCCGTCTCTGACTAAGTGCGAGCAGATGTGGGATTATATCTACTCAGAAGATGCGGCAAGGGCATTTCTGCTGGCTCTTGAACACGGAAGAAACGGAGCTGTTTATCCTTTGGGAAGTGGGGAGTGCAGATCTCTTTCCAAATACGTGGAGTGTATACGGGATATAATCAATCCAGAGTTTGCAATAGGATTCGGTGATAAGCCTTATCCTGATAAACAGGTTATGTATCTTAAAGCTGATATAAACGAATTAAGTGCGGATACTGGGTGGAAACCCCAACTGCCATTTGAAAATGGCATTAGAAGCGTTGTTAAGCATATGAAG
>CAVDOI010000172.1:0-4260 GCA_963610485.1 Lachnospiraceae bacterium | reverse complement strand
GTAATGGCTCTTCATCTTCCCTTTTCTAATATCCGACAGAAGAGTTGTAGCCGGAGATAGTGTCATTAATGAAGAATAGAGCAGGAAGAGTTGGAGAAGAGTTGAGAAACAGACTCTCATGAATGGAGAATACGACAAGAAAAGTTGGAAGCGACATCAACATTTATTTACAAGAAAGGATAATAAATCAGATTGCTTGGTTTGTGTTACCAAAAATAGGGCATTGTCTTATCCATCGAGGATGAGAGAATGGAGGTGCTTCAAGTTGTATCCGGGTTTATCGTCGAAGCATGTTTGTATAAGCATACTTATAGTTTTTGGTTATCCATTACCACGAACAAAAGAAGTACTCACGAAATCGCTCCATAGCGCCAGGTAACGCCCATATAGTAGAAGTGTTTTCCAACACTACAGAAGCCCATTCAGCTGAATCGAATACTGTCCGTTTTCTCACACTACTCTACCCTACTCGCTGCAATTTCGATTTGTTTATATCTCCCCTGTTTCCCGAAAGCAGATCCCCGGCATTTAACACCGGGGACCGTAAAAGCAGGATTTCGCAATCAAGCTCCTTTCCTATTTAGAACCGCCTTGCAGGACGTATATAGTCATATGCATCACGGCAGTGTTCGTCGATTTTTCCATTGCCGAAATTCTGGAAGCATGCATAGTACTGGCTGACTTTGCCACTACTGAAACGGTACTCCGAGCTTGTCCAGTAATCTTCATTTCTGAAATTTCCAAGCCCTTTCTTATGGAGATTTACGTACATGAGATTAAGCTCGTATCTGCTTGGGATGAACCAGTCGGAGTATCCGTCGATTGTCTTTCCATATACGTAACGTGTTATACGGTGTAAACAGTCTTCAGGGAGTCTCTGAAGACACTCTGTATTTCGTTTGCCTTCCCCTATTCCGTACTTCGTGCCGAAATCGGTAGTTGTAGTGTCTCCCCATGCTTTGGCCGTAAGATCTTTCTTCATGGCTTCAAGATAGCGCCAGCCGCACTTGGAGGACATCAGACCGTCGGGTCCGGCACCGTCGTTTTCATCATTGTTGTCGGCATCACAGTCGTAGAAGATATAGCCTCCGGCCGGCCCGATATCGCCGACCACGTAGTCTCTCCAGAGTGCCTTGAGTGTGATATTTCCGGTTACCGCGCTGTTGAAGTCATATTCGGTTGTACCATCCAGCGTCCAGTATTTGAATGTTTTGTGTATATCCTCCTCGTGTGTCGGAGACTTGGGTCTGTATGCCGTCCCGTTGGCCTTAACGGTTTCGGGAGAAACTGCCGTGCCGCCGTTCGAATCGAATGCAACGACATAACACTTATAAACCCAGTTTACTTTCAGCTCCTTATCTGATGTGATAGTTGTATTGAAAGAGAATTCTTTATTATCCTCCGTATCAATCCAGCCACCGATAACATAGCCTTCCTTTGTCAGATTAGGCTGCACAGCCTTGTTTCCTTTCTTGACGCGCTGGGAAACAGTATAAGAATCGCCGTCAAAGACCGTCACTGTAAAGTATTCGGTCTTCGACCATACTGCGGTCAGTGTAATATTATCGTAAATAAGATCTTCGTCAAAATTGAACTCTGTCCCGTCATTAGCCCAATATGCAAAGAATTCTCCTTCTTTTCCGTTTTTCGGATCAGATGGCTGTTTTACCTTTGACCACTTCTTCACTTTGTCATAGGAAAGAGTTTCCTCGTTTGATTTGAATGTGACTTTGTATGTATCTTTAGATTCCCTCCATATAGCTGAAAGAGTAATATCGGAGGTTATCTCAGTATCGAAGTCGAATTCCGTATTGTTGTATGTCCAGTTAGAAAGCTCGAATCCTTCTCTCACTGTTTCGGGCTTCGTTACTTTATCTCCCTTCTTTACCTTCTGGGGAGGAACAACGGAGCCTCCGTTTGTGATGAAAGTAACTGTAAAGGTATCTGGAACAGTAGCAGTCCATTTCGCTTTCAGTGTGATATTGTCAGTGATCTGCGTATTGAAATCGAAAGCAGTTTCATCATCGATGTACCAGCCGTCAAAGTCAAAACCGTCCTTCTTTGGAACAGAAGGTTTCGAAGCCGTCTGCTGCTTTGCCACCTGCTGGGTTTCCACAATTACACCGTCAGATTCAAACGTAACAGTAAATGCGATAAAATCTTCGACCCATAATGCCTCAAGATTTAAATCAGAAGTAACGGTGTCCTTACTGAAATCGAAGGGAGACACATCATCCAGGCTCTTGTACCAGCCCCAGAAAGCGGCGCCTTCCTTCTCCGGATCTTCAGGTTTAGTTACGAATGATCCTTCAGTTACAGTCTGAGAGGGAACAACAGTGCTGCTGTATGAAATGAATGTAACCGTATATGTCTTCTCTGCCTTTACAGTCCATTCCGCCGTCAGTTTGATATCTGATGTAACGGAATAGCCGTCAAAATCGAAGACTGTTTCTTCAAGGTACCAGCCCCTGAAATCATAGCCGTCCTTCTGGGGAACAGGAGGCCTCGTGACCTTATGTCCTTTCTCCACGCTTTGAGAGGGAACGCTGCCTGCGCCGTCCGTATCGAATGTAACTGTAAATATTTCGGGTTCCTTTGCATTGTTGCTGCACGAGGTGATCAAGACTACGGCAAGAAGTACCGCGACGAATACCGAAAGAGTTTTTTTCTTCATAAGTAAAGCTCCTCTCCTATTGGTATCAATTCCTGCTGAATACTAGCATTTAGCCGATGGCTGTGTAAATCAAATTGAAATCAAAAAACCCGATTACATTAAAATTTCACAGAAGAATCCGCAACCTGTTGCATAATGACTCACCAGGAGTTTTCTGTCCCTGTGCAGTATATAAGAAATATAGTTTATGAGGCCTGCAGGACAAGTATTTCTTTTTTATTCTTTGTCAGTTTGGAAGTTATCTCATGGTTTAAGACATGTAATTGGAACCACATATATTCCATCTTCTCGAAGATATGCATACTTTCCGACGCCGATGATGATCATCTTGAATGAAGGCGGATTCATCCTTGTAGTATCGATTTTGGCTTCAACACGTTTAAGTGATCTTGCTCCGCTCTCAACAAGATTCCCGTCTCCGAGCTTGACTTCAACAAGTCCGTAGCGTCCGTCATGAAGGTGAACGACGGCATCGCATTCATCATTATCCCTGTCACGATAATGGTAGACTTCGCCGTCCATGCTTTCAGCATATACTCTGAGATCTCTGATTACGAGGTTCTCAAAGAGGAATCCCATCGTTTCAAGATCATTTATCAGGTCCTCCGGTCCGAGCCGCCTTACAGCAACGGCTATGGACGGATCGACGAAATAACGTGTGTCGGTATTTCTTGTTACTGTTCTGCTGCGGAGTTTTGGACTCCAGCACTCGGCATCCTCGATTATGAAAATTCTCTTTAGAGAATTGATGTACTTGTAAACTGTGGTAATACCAAGAGTATCAAGTTCATTCTTGGAAACATCCTTCCGGATTTCCTCGTATTTGACCTGAGTTCCGATATTTCTCGCATATGAAATGAGAAGAGCCCTGGTGATCGTCTTGTCCGTCACCATATCCATCGCCTTGTCGAGATCACTTTCAATCAGGCCGTCTACATAATCACGGGCAACTTCAAGAGAATCATCTTCGTTCTGTCCTATTGCTTCCGGCCATCCTCCCCGGGATATGAGGTAGGCGATTTTTCTTATATTGACATCCGTCTCTGAAAAGACCTTATGTCCCGGAGTAAAAAGAGAAGAAAGAGAAACAGATCCTGAAGAATCTCCCGACTCATAAAGTGTCATAGGTCTCATTGTCATTCTGGTTATCCGCCCTATTCCCGAATGACTGTATTGACTTTTATCAACGGGAGAGGCTGAACCGGTAAGGATGAACTGCCCCCTTTCTCCTCTTCTATCCACCTCGCTCCTTACCCGGTCCCATATCGAAGGAACAAGCTGCCATTCATCTATAAGAACAGGTGTATTTTTACCGAGAAGATTGACAGGATCAAGCATAGCCAGTTGCCTGTTGTTGTCTTCAGTCATATCTATAACACTGTTCGCCTTCTGTTTGGCTGTGGTTGTCTTTCCAATCCATTTGGCTCCCTGAATAAGAACAGCGCCCTTTAGTCTGAGTTTCTTTTGTAATATAACATCTGCAATTCTTTCTTTATATGAAATCATTCTTCTACACCTGAAAGAATTATCTATCTGCAAATCAGCATTGTCAATCTTTTGAGATAGACTTTAGCAAACTTTTGAGA
>CAVDOI010000171.1:0-4272 GCA_963610485.1 Lachnospiraceae bacterium | reverse complement strand
ACATCAACCTCCGTGAACTCGAAATGGAGAAGGCCATCATTAAGAGTATGACCCGCTTCGAGAGACAGAACTACCGCATAATCGGTCCGAGCCGCCGCAAGCGCATAGCAAAGGGGTCGGGGACAAGCGTGGCCGATGTCAACAGACTGTTGAAGAAGTTCGAGAAGAGCAAGCTCCTGATGAAGAAGCTTGCCACAAACAAGAAATTACAGGCTCAGATGATGAAGCAGTTCGGAATGTGAGCCTTCAAGTAGTATAAGGAGAAAAACTGTGAGCACAACAATGAGACTCAAGAGAATGGGAACAAAGAAGAGACCCTATTACAGAATCGTCGTACAGGACAGCAGAATCGCTGCAACATCCAGGACAATCGACGAAGTCGGAACCTACAAGCCCGTAGAAGCAAACGACCAGGTGACACTTGACGAGAGCAAGGTCAGAGCATGGATCGGAAAGGGTGTGGTGGTATCACCGACAGTCAAATCTCTTCTCAACTCAAAGGGAATTACACTCGATAGAAAGCAGGCTTGAGCCGGCGGGGAGTCGAGATGGAAAAGGAACTAGTTGAATTCATGGTCAGGAGCCTTGTGGATGTTCCCGAGGAGGTCAGCGTGAATGTCGTGGAGGGCGCAAAGTCGACCATCCTCGAACTGCGTGTCTCCCCCGAGGATATCGGAAAGGTGATCGGCAAGCAGGGCCGCATAGCGAAAGCCATCAGGACAATCCTGTCGGCGTCCGCGACACGTGACGGCAGGCGTGCCACACTGGAGATTCTTGACTGATGTCGTCCCCTCTCCTGAGTACAGCAACTATAGGAAAGACCCATGGTACCGAGGGCTTCGTGCGTATCTACCCGTTTTCGGGTGAATACGCACATCTCGAAAAGCTCGGAGAGTGCACGGTAAGACTGCCGGACGGAGAGGAGAAGACGATTCATATCGAGAGCACCGCGAAGAAGGGTGAACTGTTCCTGATGAAGTTCAGTGAATACCCGACGCCGGAGAAGGCGAGAAATCTCACGCGCTCTGTCATACTCATCCCCCGTGAAAATGCCCCGAAGCTTAAAAAAGGGGAGTACTATGTAGCCGACCTCTACTCCATGGACGTCATATTCGACGGCAGAAAGGTCGGAGTCGTCAGCTATACGATGGAGGGGGCGCAGGCACTTCTTCTTGTGGTAAGAAGAACAGACAACGGTAAGGAGTACATCGTCCCGAACCTCCCTGTATATGTAAGGGATGTATCTGTCGGGAACAACTCTCTTGTCCTTCTCAATCCCGATCTTCTGGAACTCTGATATGAAGATAACCGTACTCACGCTCTTTCCTGAAATGGTGGAGCCTTTTTTTACATCCTCGATAATGAAGAGGGCTGTGGAGAAGGGTATCATAAGCTACAGCATCGTCAACTTCCGTGACTATGCGGAGGGCCGTCACATGAAGGCCGACGACGAGCCCTTCGGAGGCGGAGCGGGTATGGTACTCATGCCTCAGCCTCTTTTCAAAGCGGCAGAGGAGCTTTCTCTCAAAGGGAAGAGGGTGGTCTTTCCGACACCCTCGGGTAAGCTTCTTACGCAGAAATATGCCCTTGATCTCTCGAAGGAGGAGGAACTGGTATTCATCTGCGGGCACTACGAGGGGCTCGATCAGAGGGTCATCGACGAGCTTGTCACAGACGAGATCTCGATAGGGGACTATGTACTCTCATCGGGGGAAACGGCGACACTAGTCATAATCGACGCGCTCTACAGACTCATCGGCGGCGTCATAACATCCGAAAGCCTTGAGGACGAGTCCTTCTCGAACGGACTTCTTGAATATCCGCAGTACACGAGGCCGGAAGTATATTGCAATAAAAAGGTTCCTGATGTATTATTGTCGGGTCATCAAGGCCATATTACCGAATGGCGGAGATACAAGGGGCTGGAAAAAACACTGCTCAACCGGCCTGATCTGCTCTCGCATGCCTCTCTCAGCATAAAGGAGCGACAAGATTTATTGAACATTTATAATAAAGAAGAGGAATGATATGGATATCATTAGAGCTATTGAAGCAAAGCAGATCAAAGAGAATGCTGAGAATTTCAGCATAGGTGATACAGTAAAGGTATATTTCAAGATTGTCGAAGGTACAAACGAAAGAGTCCAGGTCTTCGAGGGCATCGTCATCGCAAAGAACAACAGCGGTCTCAGAAAGTCCTTCACAGTCAGAAAGATTTCATACGGCGTCGGCGTCGAGAGAATCTTCCCCATGCATTCACCGAGAATCGAGAAGGTGGAGGTTGTTAGGAGAGGCCGTGTCAGAAGGGCTAAGCTCTACTACCTCAGAGACAGAGTCGGCAAGGCTGCAAAGGTTCCCGAGCTCATCGTTGCGAAGAAGAACGCATAAACGCCGCCTTCAAGAGAGCATTCCTCCTGTGTATTTCAGGAGGATTTTTCTTTTATTTCCAACAAAAGCTGTAACTTCTCTTTTTTCATAAATTTCCTTCACACAAAATACTCAAAATTCATCTGTAATAATTTCTTTTTTTCTTCCTCGAAAACTGAAAGTAGTGTAATAATTATAAAGAGGTAAGACTGGACCGGACATAATCTCCTCAGAGAGCCTCGGGACGGTCCCTCCGCATGAGAAATGCGTTTTTGAGTTAATTATTCCGTTCATTCGGAAATAAGGAAGGCGACATGATGAGAAAAAAGAGTTTCGGAAAGCTGGCAGTCGTACTGGCGCTCGCAGCTTTGATGCTTTTTGGTCTTTGTGTATGCAGCAAGAAGGATACTTCGACTGGTACAACGACAACCCAGGCTGCAACCACGACTGCACAGACGACAACTACAACACCGGCAAAGGAAGCTGAGACAACCCCGGTCGAGACCAAGGTTGAAGAACCTGTAGTAGAGACAAAGGTTGAAGAAACCCCTGTCGAGACCAAGGTTGAAGAACCTGCAGTAACGACAGAGACGATGGAAACCGCTGTCGAGGAAGCAGCTCCTGCCCAGGCTCCCTCCGGGGATGAGACAGTGAAGGTAGCAGATGACGGCACCATCAGCGGAACATACTCCTACAGTGACTTTGCTTCAGCATCCTTCGTGATGGAAGGCAGCAAGGCGACGATCACATATCCTGCTCATTATATTTATAAGGAAGATATCGACTCCTTCATGGCACTCTGCGTGGAGAAGTACCCCGAATATCTCAGTTCTGTATACTATGAGATCCCCGAAGACGGAACTCTCGTGATCTATTATCCGGAAGAGTTCGTCGGAGGTCTCTATTACAGGCTCGGAGTTCTCGATTACCTCAACGGTATCATAACTTCATATATCGATGCATACGTTGCATCCGTCGTCAGCGAGGCTGCAGAAGAAAAGACTGCAGAGACTCCGGACGAAGGTCTCGTCTATTCCTATACACTCGACTACAAGGGCGTAAGATCCGAAATCAGGGCTTACAGCACATATGCAGTCGTGACAGTACCGGCAGGAATGACAGACGAGGACATCATGGCTGTGAAGGACATGCTCGTTGCTGCATATCCGGCAGAGGCATCTCTTGTTACATACACACTCAGTGACGGCGTTCTCACGCTCATGTATCCCGAGCAGTCCTCCGAATTCATCATCGCCGTCGTCAACGCTCTCAGGAATGAAGCAGTCGCACTCATCGACTCCCTCACAACCTCTGCAGAGCTCGAGGAAGTACCGACGGAAGGCGGCCACGTCTATGCAGGAACTCTCTCCTACAAGGGACTCTCGACAACAATCACAGTCGACAACACGATGGCTACACTCACAGTTCCGGCTTCAATCGAGAAGGATGACATCGATGCAGTTGCATACATCGTAAGCGCTGCTTATCCGGAAGAAGCTAGTCTCGTGACATATTCGTTCGAGAACGGAGTCCTCACGCTCTACTATCCCGAGCAGACGGATGAGTTCCTCCTCTCCCTCATGAGCACGCTCAAGGAAGGCGGAATGTACCTCATCGATCTCTACGGAGAAGTCGAGACGGCAGTGACAGAAGCAGCTGAGGCAGTCATCGAGACGGTCGTTCAGGTTGCAGATGCAGTTGAAGCTGTTGTCGATACGGCTAAGGCTCTCGTCGAAGGCTTCGACCTCGTTGTCGAGGAAGACGGCACTATCAGGGCGACATTCAACTACCGTGACTTCGCTTATGCTTCAATCGTCGTTGAAGAGAACATGGCTACGATTACATATCCTGCTCAGTACATTGCTTCTTCCGACATCGATGCATTCATGGCAGAAGCTGTTGCAG
>CAVDOI010000170.1:0-4273 GCA_963610485.1 Lachnospiraceae bacterium | reverse complement strand
CCCTGTGCATATCGTTCAAGGGTTAAATCGTGCAATTGTATCAAATTCAGGAGCACAATAGATTCTCCCTGCGGGGGAGGAAAGGGCATGATCCTCCGTTTCGATACCACAATGAAAGCCCTCGAAGCAGTAAGGAGAGAGATGAGCCGTGTCATACTACTTTCTCCCAAGGGACAGGTCTACTCCCAGAAGAAAGCGAGGGAACTTTCGAAGGGAGATGATATTGTTCTGATCTGCGGACACTACGAGGGAGTGGACAGACGAGTCGAGAACCACGTTGATGATATGATATCCATCGGCGACTATGTCCTCAGCGGGGGGGAGATGGCGGCTGAAGTCGTCGTTGACAGCATCGTGAGGCTTCTTGACGGCGTCATACGTGACGGGGCAACAGAGGACGAGAGTCATGAGAATATTTTGTTGGAGTATCCTCAGTACACTAAGCCGGTAGATTATATGGGCGAGCGGGTCCCCGATATCCTCCTCTCGGGCAATCATCAGAAGATAGAGGAGTGGAAGCATATAGAGGCGTTGAAAGATACGAAGAGGCTGAGACCGGATCTCTTCGAGAAATATCCTCTCAGTGATGAAGAGAGAAGGTCTCTGGATGAATCATGATTATCAGGGCAGCCATTTATTGAAATGGAAACACAGGAGAGAAGGTGCTCAATGCGTAAGTATGAAAACAGGGAAGAGCTCAAAGCAGCAATAAAGAATTCGTTCGATAAGTACATTGCGGAATTCGACGACATTTCCGAAGAGCTGAAAGACAGGAGAGCAGACGGCGTCGACAGAACTCCGGCGGAGAATCTCGCATACCAGGTCGGATGGACAACCCTCCTTCTCAAATGGGAGGAGGATGAGAGAAACGGACGGGATGCGAAGACTCCGGCTACTGACTTCAAATGGAATCAGCTCGGCGCATTGTATCAATGGTTTACGGATACCTATGCTTCTCTCTCCCTCGAAGAGCTGAAGAAAACATTGATGGAGAATGTCAAGTCCGTCTATGCGATGATTGATTCACTCAGCGACGAAGAACTATTCAGACCGCATATGAGAAAATGGGCTGACGAAGCCACCCGGACGGCAGTATGGGGGGTATACAGATTCATCCATGTCAATACTGTTGCTCCTTTTGAATCTTTCAGAACAAAGATCAGAAAGTGGAAGAAGGCGGTGCTGTAGCTTCCGGCAGGATATCCCTCACAGAAGGTGTGTCATATATACCGGAAGGTAGACGATTCCATTATCCTCTCTGTAGTCTTGAGTGTGGATGACGTAAGGGATATGAAGAACTTCAGAATACTTCTTTCTGAACTTGTTAAGTGACGAAAGCGTGTAGTTCTTACCGGATTTCACTTCCAGCGGCGATATGTTGTGCCTGCTGCTTATCCTGCTTTTTGCCGTGAGGAAGTCTATCTCCATACGTGAAGAGGCGTCGTCACGTGAAGAATTTGCATAGAAGTAAAGCTTGTGTCCGGCCGATGTCAGCATCTGTGCCACGACATTCTCCATGACCATTCCAAGATTGACTTCCAGCTTGTCGAAGAGGATTTTCTTATAGATTTCCTCGCTCATGATCTTCTTCTCGTCGAAGATGTGGCTTATGAGAAGTCCTGTGTCGGAGAGATAACATTTCATGAGTGTCCTTTCTCTGTTCAGATTCAATCCTGTGTTCGGTTCTGTCGTGTTGAAGCATGGATTTATAATCATGGCATCCGTCAGCCAGAACACCGCGTCGTGATAATCATTGAAGGATGCCCCCTTCTCGATGGAGGAAAGCTTGAAATGCCTGTTCTGGCTTTTCAGCTGTGAAGGAATCTCGTCAAAGACTGATTCGGTTTTTATGGCATAACTTCCGGAATGTTTTCTGATATCCTCCCGGTAAAGTGCCAGTATTCTTCTTTTTTCTTTGTCAACCGCAGCAAAATCTCTGTCCGATTCGTTGAAATATACGTTCACGGCCTGCGGCATCCCGCCGACGATAAGATACTGTCTGAAGAGATCCATGACTTTGCGGTGCAGCGCCTGTCCGAGCGGCTGTCTCTTTTCGAATAAGGTACGGATGAGCGGGACCAGCTGCTCGTATCCTCCGGCAGTAAGGAATTCTTCATAGTCCATCGGGTACATGTTGATTGAATCCTCTTCGGACGGAATCAGTATGTCTTTCACATGTTCTCTGATGGAAATGAGAGAGCCTGTTTCTATGTAATCGTACCGGCCGTCTTCAACAAAATACTTTATTGCACTTCTTGCTCTCGGAAAAAGCTGGACCTCGTCGAAAATGATAAGGGACTCACGTTTGAATAGTTGAACATTGAAGTAAGTCCTCAGTTTCAGGAAGAATGTATCGAGATCATTCAGATAATGATTGAACAGATCTTTCAGTTCATTATCGGCTTTGTTGAAATCAATAAGAATGTATGACTTGTATTCTTTTTCTGCAAATTCTTTAACTATATAGCTTTTTCCCACTCTTCGCGCCCCTTGTACAAGAAGGGCGGTCCTGCCTTTGTTTGTGTCTTTCCAACTCAGAAGTGAATCATATATCTTTCGTTTCATGCATCATGATAAGGCACAAATCGGAATAGTTAAAGAGAATAAGAGCCCGAATCAAACTTTTTAAGGCTTGATTTCTGACATAAATCAAAAATTTTGAGATATAAGAAATGTCATAAATCATGATTTTTCAAAAGCAAAATCTGTCATAAATCAAGATTTCATTCTTCTTTTTGTGTCAGAGTTTGTATACGATGCATTATTGTTTCACGATGGAATTGAGAACAAATCCATTCGGGAAACATTCTTTGTCCGTGAAGAAAAAGGAAAATGGAGGGTTCTTCACCGTAGCTTCATAATTCTTAACAATTATTACAGAAAACCGTGAAGATTCCGTCACGGAAAGCGGATATCTTATAGTCAAGAAAAGCGAATATAAATTGTTTTTTCTTCAATCCCTCCTTTGTGGGCTGCAACATAATCCCCCGTTGCAGCCCTTTCTTTTTCCGGATGCCTGCATGAGAGAAAAAATCCCGCCCGATTTGAACGAGCGGGGCTGAATGCCGGAATCAGCTCAGATGTACTCGACTTCGACATAGACGTCTACGCCTCTGCCGGGTCTTACGATCTTCCCCTCTGTTTTCATGCCGTCGACGGTGAGGGAGTATTCCTTTCCTCTCCGGGCATTGATGTGAAGTTTGGTATTTCCTATCTTTCTCACTGCCGTGAAGGAATTTATCTCCTTCGGGAGTACCGGGTTGATTTCGAAGCCTTCGAGTCGCGGCGTCAGGCCGAGAAGGAAATGGCTTGCGTTGACGAACGTCCATGCCGCACAGCCTGTGAGCCAGCTGTTCTTTCCTTCGCCTCTGTTCGGAGCGTCACGTCCTGCTACCATCTGACAGTAGACATAAGGTTCTGTTTTCCTTATATCGCTTCTGTCCTCGTTATATGAAGGGGAGAGCTTACGGTAGATTTCGAATGCCCTGTCGCCGTGTCCGAGGCATGCCTCGGCGTTGCTTACCCAGGGATTGTTGTGGCAGAAGATGCCTGCGTTCTCCTTGTATCCCGGAGGGTAGGACGAAACTTCACCGAGATTGAGGTGATATTCCCTGTATGCCGGCTGCAGGATTATGATTCCCTCTTCGCTGTCGAGGTATTTTTTTGTGCTCTCTAGGGCCCTTTCAGCCATGCCGTTCTCCCTTCCGATTCCCGCCATCACGCACATGCCCTGCGGCTCGATGTAGATCTTTCCGTCTTCGCACTCTCTGCTCCCGACCTTCCCGGAGAATGCATCGTAGGCACGCAGGAACCACTCGCCGTCCCATCCGGGGCCTTCGACGGCTTCTGTCATCTTCTTTATTTCCGCTTCTATTTCCTCCGCCTCGTCATTTTTGCCGATATGCCTCAGTATTTCCATATACTGTGATGCATACATAACGAAGAGACCTGCGATGAATACCGACTCCGCCTTTCCCGACTCGAAGTTCGAGCAGGTCTGGAAGCTCTCTCCGGGAGTTGAGGAGAAGCAGTTGAGATTGAGGCAGTCGTTCCAGTCGGCCCTCCCGATGAGAGGAAGCCCGTGGGGGCCTTTGTGGGTGACTGTGTACATGACACTCCGTCTGAGATGTTCGAGAAGAGGCGCCGCTTTATTCTCGTCGTTGTTGAAGGGGACCATCTCATCGAGGATTGTATAGTCACCCGTCTCTGCGAGGTATGAGTACACCGATGCGATGAGCCAGAGCGGGTCGTCGTTGAAACCGCCCCCTATATC
>CAVDOI010000169.1:0-4339 GCA_963610485.1 Lachnospiraceae bacterium | reverse complement strand
GGAAGGAGCATATTTAGAGCCGGATACAAAGGACGGCTATGCATATCTTGAAGCCTTAAAACGAGCGATTGACAGTGTGGATTCTGAGAATGTTTGACAATACTCTTTTGAAAAAACTATTACTTTTAATCAAGTTAAATCGCTTCAAAAGAATTTGGCGGAGAAAGAATAAAGATAATGGAACTGTCCCGATGTCTTTTTTTCATCAAGAGCTCGTCAGTGTCGGAAAGATGTCTTATGGGGAATTGAACATTGTCACGTTCAACAACAACACAAAACTAAAGATTGGGTCCTATTGCTCAATTGCACAGCATGTAACGTTTATGCTTGATGTAGAACATCAGATAAATACGATTGCGACATATCCATTTAAGGCTAAAAGCTTGAATCTCGGAGATGAAGCCTTCTCAAAGGGGGATATTGTTGTTGATGATGACGTCTGGATTGGGTATGGGGCGACAATTCTGTCTGGCGTACATGTAGGGCAGGGTGCTGTGATTGCTGCCGGTGCTGTTGTTACGAAAGATGTCCCTCCTTATGCTGTTGTCGGAGGAGTTCCTGCTAAAGTAATCAAATATCGTTTTTCTGAGGAGCTGATAAAAGAATTATTGAAAGTTGACTTCAGCAAACTTACAGATGATATGATTAAAGAGCATATAGATGATTTGTATACAGAATTGACTGATATTAAAAGATATGATTGGCTACCGAAAAAGTCTGAATAACGTCGAAAGAATAGTCAGCGATTGAGTAGTCTAGTATATAAGCTGTGATGGGGGATTATAGCTGGACTAAGTATATGTGAGCATAGGGGAGTTAAGGGTTTTATGAGCTCTTTGAGAATTGATTGTTTATTTGCTGATGGGAGGAGCAGGCTAATCTAAATATTTATGTTAAACACACATGAAGAAGAACTCGTATTTTTAGAGTGGTTGAAGAATGAATACAATAAAGATGGGAAGATACCAAAGATTGATGTTATGCCTCTTTGTTGACAACACGCTAAAAGAGAAGGCAAACCACAATAAAGGGGAGACCGAATCACGATTAAGGGGAAACAGGAAATAACAGGAGAATGAGGGTGCTCGCAGTGAGCACCCTCTGAATCAGCTTTTACCTGTCAGCCTCAAGTCTTGACCCTGGAGGTGTATGTTCTTGCAGTTCTCCAGAATGCGGCCACGGGAGGACTCACCAATACCGGAGACGCTGAAGACCTTCACCCAGTCGTAGGGATTGATCTGAGAGCAGATTATTAAAGAGCACTTTTTCATGAGTTTTATCCTGTCGAAAAGCTCCTGCACCAGGAACGGGTCATCCAGACCGTAGTTGAGGAACTCATCTATGCAGAGAAGATCGAACTTACTGTAATAAGTGAACCTGGTTTCCAACTTGGAGGTGTTTGTCTTTTTCAGCTGCTCCAATTCTCTGTATAGCCGTGGAAACGTTATCCATCTCACTCTTTTACCTTTTCTGCAGGCCTCGGTGGCAATGAGCTCAGCAATCCATGTTTTGCCAGTTCCCGCGCTGCCCCAAAGAACGATGTTTTCCTTCTTCTGTGCATTCATAAAGGCAAGAGACAGCATTTCTTTAAGAAGTGTAGGATCAAGCTTCCTGTCATCATTATTGTAGTAATCCCTCAGGAAAGTGGCTTCCGGCATCTTCGAAAGTTTGAATCGATTGTCAAAGATGATGTTCTCTCTTTCTACTGCAATTTTCGACAATTCGTTATTGATGACAGCGAGAGCGTCGCAATCCTTGTCCGCCTCGGTTATCATAATGGAAAGGCCGAGACGCTCGAGGGTATCCAGAATTTCACCATATTGTTTAATTCTCATCTCTGTCCTCCTTGTAACGTGTACAGAACAAAGAGTTGAGATCCAGCTCTCCCTGTACATCTGCTACCTTCTTTCTCGCAGTGACAGCTGAAAGGGTTGTAGAAAACCCCTTCGATGAATGGATTACATTTAGATAGCACTGCTCCGAAGCTTCCTCGACAGCCATTGTGTCCTTGCATCTATGTGCTTTGCTCAGGATTGCTCTCAGGGTTCGGAATGACTGAACAGGAAATCTGAAGTCATTTACTATAGACAGACACAGTTTCACGGTGTTGGGACCATACTTGTCTGCCCATGCGAGGAAATATTCAAGGTTGTATGCACCGTTATCATGGTCATGTCCTTTCGGAATGTGCTTCTCTTCAGTGCATCTCTGCCACTTCCTCGTTGCCTTGCGGTGCTCGGCAATGAGAACACCCTTATCTGAATATATCCTAATGTTGTAGTCATCATCCCGCACAGTTACTATTTGTCCTACATAATCGACAGGCACACTGTAAAAAGCGCTACAATACTGTAGATGAATATCTCTTGAGACTGTTGCCTGCTTCTCGATTATTCTGTGGAAGGGCTTTTCGGGAATGGGCTGCAGTCTTGGTTTTTCTTCTTCCAGGAATACGCTCAGACGGCTTCCACCTTTCTTCGGCCAGTCTTTTGTATTCTTCTCCATTACCTTATCCATAAGAAAACGGTTGTATTCATCCAGAGACAGAATAGGTAGCTTGTCGAGGCTCGGCAGAATGCTTTCTACGATCTTCACATGGGCTTCGACCGATCCCTTATCTTTTGGCGCTTTTACTCGCGTGGGCTTAGGGAGCGTACCATAGTAATCAAGAAATTCCGTGTACCGGGTGTTAAGTATGCCCGTCTTCCTGTCAACAGCAGTGGCACAGTTATCTGGAATAGTCAGGGGTGTAACACCTCCAAAGAACTCAAAAGCACGAGCATGTCCCGACAGAAATGATTCCATCGTCTCGTCTAAAAATCCTTCCGCATAGAAATAGCCACTGTAGGGAAGAGAGATGACGAGAACATGCACTTCGATCCATTCACCTGTATCATCATCCATAAAGTGGCCGAAGTCTCCTGTCCAGTCAACCTGACACGCCAGTCCCGGCTCGTGAGTCTGAGTGTATGAGATGTCCTTCGATTTCTTGTAGGCGGCAAGAAGCTCATTGAACTTTGTAGGCTGGTATGCCTGCTTCCCTTGTTCCCGTGCTTTCTGGCAATAAGAAAGCCATAGTTCTGAATTCATCTGATTGAGTTCTTTTCTGCTCAGCTCTGAAAAATCCGGCTGAAGGAAGTTCCCATCAGATTCTCTTGTAGGCTTCAGGATCTCCTCTTTGATGCCATCGTTAGTGATGTCGCTGGGGATGGAATCCAAATTCCCCCATTTTTCCTTGATCCGGGTTATCGCCCGGTCAACTGTTTCCCACTTGCAGTTGAATGTTTCTGCAAGATTGTTCTTGGTGCTGCCTCTTTCATAAAGCAACATCATCTTTCTGTAATCTAACATTGTTAGACCTCCATTAATAAGATTTCCCTATTCTAATGGAGGAAAGTCTGTTTGTTCCCGTGTCATCCACGGCAATCGCTACTCTCAAAGCCGATGAGACCGGAAGCCTATCATGCAAAAACTGGACATGTCGCTGAAATGGCGTATTCTTCAATCACACCAATTATATATAAGTGTTAGCAACGGGATAAAATCAATTTCCAACGGTAAATAACAACCAATCACACAGAGAGATGCCCTCTTGCAGTATAGGTCACAAAATCCAAGTGGTACGTATCTATTGATTTTATTTGATGATGGGTGTGTATAAACGGTTGATTAAAGCCGACAGGATGGCTTATACACATAAATGCTTGATTAGGAGAACAGCATGAACAGGAACGGTGTAAACAGGCTGAAGAAGGTTGTCCAGGCTTATGACTACAGCATAAGACAGGCCGACAGTTCTTTTCAGCGAAGCATAGAAGAGATGAAGGCTGAAGAGGAGACTAAGATGGAAAACCTGCCAGAGTCACTACAATCGTCTCAGAAGGCCGATGCATTAGAAGGTGCAGCAGAGATGCTGGGAGCTCTCCTCGACAACGCAGAGGACATCCTCGACACGCTTGAGGAGATTCTCTCTACGTCTTCAGTAAGCTCCATCTTCACTCCGACAGCAAGAGAGACGACAGCAACTTCAACTGACAAGAAGAGCGTCCGGTTTCAGGCTCTGCTTTCTTCGTCGCTCTTTATGAAGCTCAAGGAAGAATCGGCTCGCAGAGGTCTCAGCATGAACGAAATCGTCGGCCAGGCTCTTACGAAAGAACTACTGATTGACTGAAAAAAACAGGCTCAGACTGAAAACAACCAAGAACAGTCGATTGACAAAGGAAAGATGAGGGATTATAAGAGGATTGTTACCCATTAGGGAGCAGTAATACAAAGTGTGTTACCTTCTTAGCTCCGGTGGTAGGAATATGTGTTACTTGAATAGGTTCAGTGATACATA
>CAVDOI010000168.1:0-4345 GCA_963610485.1 Lachnospiraceae bacterium | reverse complement strand
ACTTCACAGGTTATCTTACAATCAAGGAAGGAGACAACACCGCACTCACCATGACATTCCCGAACAGGGAGGTAAGGAACGCATTCACACTTTCTCTAATGAGGAAGTATTCCGGCGGTGCCGACCTCAGTGTGTTCATTGTCAAAGGAAGAGAGGCAATACGAGCGAGGGACATACCGTTCCTCGTCAAAGCCATGAACGCCTACTATGACAAAATACCATATGTCGTCCTGACCAAGGAAATCGGCTATGAAGCGATGTTCTATTCGTACTTCCTTCTCCTCGGAGTAAAGGAGATAAAAGCTGAGGAAACAACTACGATCGGTCGTATCGACGTCGTGATAGAGGAAGAAAGGGATGTCTACGTCATAGAGATAAAGGTAAACCAGTCTGTCGAGACCGCTTTGAAGCAGATAAAGGAAAACAGATACTACGCCAAATATGTCAATACAGAAAAGTGTATTCACATTGTAGGACTTAACTTCTCCTCGGAAAAAAGGACGATCTCCGACTTCAGGGAGGAGATAATCGACAAGAGGTCAGAGCCGGGCTATCTGGGATGAAGCTTTCAGATCTGTTTGAGAGAATATGAAGCCGACATACCCCCGGATACGGGAGAAGGTCTTCTCTTTCTCTGCGCCTGTAGTTCCGTCCGGTTCTAGAGCGCTACACTATCCATATAACAGGTGTCGGGGCAGAGATCTATTTTGTTGCTCCAGACCTTCCTGCTGTCGACGGACGGGTCTTTATCCCATGAAACGGCACCGTTTTCATCAAGATACACACGACTGAACACCGTCTTATCCTTCAAGGGTTTGAACACTGTTCCATCCTTAAGAAACGGCTTCATATCATAGAGCCTTCTCTCTCCGTCATCGAATATAAGAGTAAGTGTGAAATCATCATGCGGAACAACTGCAGCAATTTTCCTTCTCCCGGAGGCATAATACTCGGCAGTCTTCTGATCGAAGCCTTTGGAAAGATGATATTTTGCTTTATCAACCACGATGGCACCTCCTCTTCTACGCAGGTAATATACCATTCCCTTCCCCCTATAACAATGCCGCCCCCGGGGAGAGCGGGAGATACTTCCATATCATGACTTCCCCTTCCGCCTTGATGACAAGGGTGTGCTCCACAATGCCTGTAAGGGCAGGCTGCCGCACGTCGTCCGTTGTGTCGCTGCCGTCGAATGTGTGATTCTCCTCCTCTTCCCGGCCTGTGCTGTTCTCCATCCATCATGCGGAATTAAGGTGGAAGAAAAAAATAAGTTGCTGTATGATAAAAGCATGAAGAAAATATCTGTAGACAGAAGCTCCTTTGAAGATCTTAGAAATATGAATTGTATATATGTCGATAAGACAGCATACCTCTATGATCTTGTGGGCGATAAGTCTACAAGCTATTACTTCATCTCGCGCCCGCGCCGCTACGGCAAAAGTCTGATGTGCTCTACACTCTGCGCTCTTTTCGAGGGGAAGAGGGAACTGTTCAAAGGCCTGTATATAGATTCAACGGATTATTCTTTCGAGAAGTATCCGGTGCTTCATTTCAATTTTGCCGGCTACAGCGTCAAAAGCTATGAAGCATTTCTGAATGATTTCCAGACGTCGATTATCTCCGAAGCAGAAAAAAACGGAGTTAAGGTGGAAAAGTCAGAACCTTCTTCAATGCTGACTTCTTTTCTAAACGGGATTGACAGGAAGGCTGTCATAATCGTAGATGAGTATGACTCGCCTATCATCCATACATACAAGGATGCGGAAAAAGCCGATAATATCCGCGATACTCTCAGCACCTTCTACGCCGTCATCAAGAACACTGACAGTAAGATAAGATTCTTCTTCCTTACCGGCATCACCAAGTTTTCCAACATGTCCATCTTCAGTCAGATGAACAATCTCATCGACCTTACCTTTGAAAGGAACTATGCATCAGCATTCGGCTATACAGAAGAAGAGCTGGAAACTTACTTCTCCGAACATATCGACGCATATATGAAAAGTGACGACAGAGAATATGACAACAGGGAGGATTTTCTCTCTGCAGTGAGAGATTACTATGACGGCTATCGTTTCTCCTACAGAAGCGAAGAGCGGGTTTATAATCCTGTTTCCGTCGGCAGGTTTTTCATGAGCGGGTGTTATTTCGAACCATACTGGGAGAATACGGGAGCAAGTACGCTGGCTGTCGAACTTGCCAGGGATTATCATCTTGAAAGAATCATCTCCCAGAATCCCGTTCTTCCGCTGAATGCCGTCAATACATTCGACTACTCTCTTCTCAGGGAAAGGAAACTCAAAGAATCACAGGTACTGGCACTCTTGCTCTTCACCGGCTACCTGACAATAGCGGACGGCAGCCCGGAGGGACTGACGCTGACATTCCCGAATACCGAGATCAGGAAAACATTCACGCAGAATCTTGTCGAACGTTTCACGGGTATCGAGAGCGGCATCTATGCAATGGAGGGCGTGAAGGCCGTAAGGGAGCGCAGCACCGCAAGGCTCACAAAGGTCTTCAATGCTTTTCTGGAAGAGTTTCCCTACACCATTCTCGGGAAGAAGGAAAAGAGCTATCAGACGGCTTTCTATTCTTTCTTCCTGATGATAGGCGGCGCACGGATTGATGCCGAAGAGGCCTCTCTCAACGGTCGCTGTGACATAGTCCTTTCTACAAACCGCGATGTCTTCATTATCGAGATGAAGGTCGATGACAGTGTTGACGACGCCCTAAATCAGATAAAGACGAAGGGCTACTACCATAAATACATCAACACGGAAAAGACCATCCACATCATCGGACTCGACTTCTCATCCAAAAGCCGGCAGATAGCAGAATGGAAGGAAGAGACAATCGACAAGAGGTCAGAGCCGGACTATCTGGGTTGAAAACTCCGGTCAAAGTGAGACAGGAGACGACGAGAGCGTAAATCCTACGTAGGTCTGGAGGTTTGAGAAGGTCTTCCCTTCCCTGTTCCTGTAGTTCCATCTGTATGAGTATGCCGCCCCCAGGGAGAGCGAGAGATACTTCCATATAACGATTTCCCCTTCCGCCTTGATGACAAGCGTGTGCTCCACAGTGCCTGTGAGGGCAAGTCTCCATACATCGTCTATCGTGTCGATGCCGGCGAATGTGTAATTTTCTTCCTTATCTCCCCGACCCTTCTCTCCGTGTGCCATGTAGAAGACAGAGGAAGAGAGAGTGAATGAGCCCGGGACGGTGTAGCTGCCCCCGAGGGCGAAGACTATGAGGTCGCCGCCGTAGAGGTAGCCCGAATATGACATGTCGTCGTAGTCTGATTCCGTACGCTTGTAGCCTAGGAGGTAATCCTGTGAGAAACACCTTGTATATGAGGAGATGAATTCCCCCGCTTCATTTCTCTTTCCCTTGAACTGCGTGATATTACCGTTATCGTCATAGAACTTGCTGTTGAGGTACATCCCCGGCATGTTGTAGACAGTCTCTGCATAAACGTTCAGGATTCCGTCCTTTATTATATCGCTGTAGGAGACGTTGAAGAGGCCGCCGTAGGCATTGGGCTCGGTGTAACCGAACCCCAGGTACCCTTCGGCCTCTCCTTTGACCTGGCTCTGGTCCATGGTGAGCTGAAGATACAGATTCCACTTCGGAGCGGGTGACCATGAAAGATCGAGTGTGATCATGTTGTTCGCTTCGAGAATAGTCTCTTCATGGTAGTCATAGTAGTTATGGAAGATCATGAAGGGGTTGAGGTAGCGGATATCGAAAGCGGTGGGTGTGTCGAGGAGCGTGACGAAGGCAAGCGAGAAGCGGAACGACGGGGTGAGCGTCACTTCGTAGTCGACGCTGTGCCTGAGCTCCCTGTAGCCTGTAAACCGGGATGAGAGGACATCCCAGGGTCCGAGAACCTGCGTCTTTCCTTTCTCGTCTACTTCTATCGGGTTCTTATGTGATGAATCGAATGATGTTAGTGTGAGGAAGACTGAGGTGTGCTCTGTGTAGAATCCCGCCTTCACGAACTCCTGATAGTCGTAGTTGTCCCCGATTGCAGTGTTCCCCGTATAGCCCTCGCCGAGGGATACCCTCCCGCGTGCGGCTATGAGGCTCACCCCTTCCCTTCCAATCGATATTCCCGCATCGGAGGGGAAGTTCTGATAGATGTGCCCTCCCGAGAGCTGTGTCTGGAAATGGTTGTTCCAGTACGGCTCGCTGTCGCCGTACTTACTGAGGGAGCTTATAACCCCTATTGAGAATCTGGAGTAGATAAAATCGAGTACATTATTCTCAAGTGTTACCGATACAAGTGGCCTGCGCTCCCTTGTATTCTTTATAAACCAGTCACCGTCGAGGTCCCATGTGATGT
>CAVDOI010000167.1:0-4416 GCA_963610485.1 Lachnospiraceae bacterium | reverse complement strand
TTCTGGTTCTGCCTTTAGGGGTTCGAATCCCTTCATCCCAGTGTCACGGTCCCTTCGTCTAACGGTTAGGACGGGAGATTCTCAGTCTCTAAATAGCAGTTCGATTCTGCTAGGGACTAAAAAAGGCAACGTTTTCGTTGCCTTTTTCTTTGTCGGAGGATAACAGCTATGATTACAGCTTCCAATGTTTCCCTTTCATACGGAACACAGGTACTGTTCAAGGAAGTGAACCTCAAGTTCACTCCCGGTAACTGCTACGGCATCATCGGAGCCAACGGCGCCGGTAAGTCGACCTTTCTCAAGATCCTTTCGGGTGAGATCGAACCCGATACGGGAGAGATCATCGTCACCCCGGGGGAGAGACTCGCAACTCTCAAGCAGGACCACTTCCAGTACAATGACTACCGTGTCATAGATACCGTGATCATGGGCTACAAGCACCTCTACGACGTCATGCAGGAGAGGGACGCCATCTACTCCAAGGAAGATTTCTCGGAGGAGGACGGTCTCAGGGCTGCCGAGCTCGAGGGGGAGTTCAGCGAACTCGGAGGCTGGGAGGCCGAGGCAAATGCCTCGCAGATGCTCGACGGACTCGGAATACCTGTTCCCCTGCATGAGAAGAAGATGAGTGAAATAGAGGACAATCTCAAGGTCAGAGTGCTGCTTGCGCAGTCGCTCTTCGGAAACCCCGACATCCTCCTTCTCGACGAGCCTACGAACCATCTCGATCTCGAGTCCATCCACTGGCTTGAGGACTACCTCGAGGATTTCAACAACACGGTCATCGTCGTATCACACGACAGACACTTTCTGAATACCGTATGCACCCATATATGCGACATAGACTACGGCCGTATCCAGCTCTACGTCGGCAACTACGACTTCTGGTACATGTCATCCCAGCTTGCCGCAAAGCAGCTGAAGGACGAGAAGAAGAGAAGGGAGGAGAAGATAGCAGAGCTCAAGGAGTTCATCCAGCGCTTCTCCTCGAACGTCGCGAAGGCAAAGCAGGCGACAAGCCGCAAGAAGCTCATCGACAAGCTCACCATCGACGACATCAAACCCTCCTCACGCCGCTTCCCGTATGTCGCCTTCAAGCCCAACAGGGAGATAGGAAAGAACGTGCTGGAGATCAAGAACCTTAGTAAAACCATCGACGGGGAGAAGGTGCTGGACAATCTCTCACTCGTGATCAATCCCGGCGAGAAGGTCGCATTCGTGGGCCCGAACCACTATGCAAAGACAGTGCTCTTCGAGATTATCTCGGGCAAAATGGAGCCGGACGAAGGGTCGTACACGTGGGGTGTCACGACTTCGCTCTCGTATTTTCCGAAGGACAATTCATCCATGTTCGGGACGGGAATCACAATGACGGAGTACCTCCAGCAGTTCAGCAAGGAGGACGACGACAACTTCGTGCGCTCATTCCTCGGAAGAATGCTATTCACGGGAGACGAGGCGCTGAAGGACTGCGGAGTCCTCTCCGGAGGCGAAAGAGTCAGGGTCGTACTGGCAAAGATGATGCTCGAGGGCGCCAACTGCATGATCTTCGACGAGCCGACGTCGCACCTCGACCTCGAATCCATTCAGGCACTCAACAACGGTCTCATCGACTTCAAGGGAGTTCTCCTCTTCAACTCCCACGACCACCAGTTCATTGATTCTCTTGCGAACAGGATAATAGAATTCACACCGAAGGGAATCATCGACAAGACAGAGAGATTCGACGATTATCTTGTCGACGAGGATGTCAGGGCAAGGCGCGAAAAGGCCTACGAAGGCAGAAAAGAGGTGGTTGTAATCTGATGGTAATCGCAGTAGATATCGGGAACACGAACATCGTCTGTGCTTCCTACGACGGCAAAGCGTGGAGCAAGCCTTTCCGTGTCTTTACCGACACGAAGAAGACAGGCGACGAATACTATGTGATCTTTCTCTCCCTCTTCCATGAGAACGGGATAGAGAAGAAGGATGTCGACAAGGTCATAATAAGCTCGGTCGTTCCGTTCCTGACGCGCTCGATCGAGAAGATAATGCACCGCCTATTCTGTCTCAGTCCCATCATGGTGACCCATGATGTGAAAACCGGGCTCGTGAGGGAGTCAATACCCCCCGAACTCGGCGCAGACCTCCTGTGCAACCTTGCATACGCGCATTCCCACAGGAGTGACGCATCGGTGATGGTAATCGACTTCGGAACTGCACTCACGTTCTCGACAGTCGACAGAGACGGCAGCGTCCTCGGCGTTGCGATTGCCCCCGGTCTCGTCACGGCCGTCAACTCGCTCTTCGGCAATACGGCACAGCTTCCCCAGGTCGAACTCAAGCTTCCTTCTACTGTACTCGGCAGGGACAGCATGGCTTCGATAAGGGCCGGAATAATGGAAGGCTATGCGGGAATGGTGGAGACCATGGTGAAGAAGACCGAGGATGAAATCGGCTCGAGACTCTATGTCATGGCCACTGGCGGCCTCAGTGCCACCATATCGAAGATTATACCCCGTATCGACGAACTCGATTCACTCATAACACTGAAGGGCCTGGGGCTCATTGCAGAGCTCAACTAGAGGTCCGCATCCTCGTTGATGCATCCGTCGGAGTAGATGCATACCTCCTCTCCGCCTCTCTCGAGGCATTCTATAGTGAGGCTTTCGTCTCCGATTGGAAGAGAGAGTGATAGAAGGGAATCGATTGTGCTGTCGACTGTGCTGCTGTCGACGGCTTCGCCCTTGGGTCCCCCGAGGGTGATGGAGACAGTACGCATCCTGTCGAGTTCGGATATGTATGTAAGCTCCTCGTCCCAGAGCGGGCTGGTCTTCTCCACAAGCGTGAGCATCCCGGCCCTTGCGGCGTTCTCATCCTGCCTCATATAGATGGAGAAGAGAGACTCCGTATAGATGTTTCCCTTCACGGATTTGACCCTGCCGTTCTCGAACTCCAGCGAGAGGCTGCTGACTCTCTTACCCCAGAGCACGAAGGGCCTTGTCGTATTGAGCCATCCCGAGAGGGATTCCGGATTGATGAGCCTGAAGATGTCCTCGGCTGTTATGTAGGGCGAGAAGAGACGCCCCTCCGTCGTCGTACTCGTCGAAGTGTGGAATGTCGAGGATGGAAGGAACGAGAAGGTGAGATCCGTGCCGTTTCCGACCGTTATCCTGCCCTCTGTGAGGGCCATCCTGTTGAGCTCCCCGGCTTTGTATATCATATTCTCGTGACGGCGCATGCGTTCATCCCTGTCCGAGAGGAAGATCGACGATAAGAGCTCCCGGCTCGTCTTCTCCTCGTAGTTGTTTCTTATCTCGTCATCCCAGAGCGGGGACGGAAGGAAGGAGGTGACGAACGGAAGCGAGGGTGCGGGATTGTCGACCGGATCCGAGAGAAGCGAGAAGCGCTGGAGGTCCTTCGCTTCATATATTCTCCCGCTTTCGACTTCATCCTTCTTCTTATAGTACGAAAGGTACAGAAAGAGAGTCGGCTTCCTGTTGAGAGGAAAATCGGAGAGGATGTCGAACTCCTCGACGACCCTCCCGTTCTTCAGAAGCTGTATGTAGCTGCCGTTACCCGTGATCTTCTTCGCCTTCTCGGCCACAAGGCGCGCAAAGGCGTAGTCCTCCTCCTCCGTGTTGATACTCAGTACATCGCCGCTCTTTATTCCGAGGGCACTGTGCAGAATCTCGTCGGCGTATCTTTCGCTGAAGTTCATCAGGCTCTCGGGTTCCTTTCCTTTTTCGAGCCGTGTTTCTTGACGTAGTCGACGCTCTTCTGGAATTCGTTGAGGAACTCTCCGAGGTCCTCCTGGTATACTATGACGGACTGCCTCAGGTATTTGCCCTCGACGTCGGTCGGCCTTGATTCGACGACGTTGAGATACAGATCCCCGTAGACATTCTGCTTGACGTTGAAAAAATAGGTTCTGTCGTTCTTGACGAGTTTAGTTGAAAAGACTTCTCCGCGCTCTCCCATGAAAGGGCCCTCCGTAATTCTTTCTTGATAGATGAATGATAATCTCAGCGCCGTCTTTCTTCAAGCATGGGCGAAGAGATGAAAGATGACAAAAATAATGAGTATATGAGTAAAAACGTGAAGATTTATTAACGTATCGATAAAAAAGTGAAGATTTTCCTGTGTTTTTCAAAAGAATTGTTGCATTGTATCTGAACTTGTGAGACATTATGCATATAGAAAATTTCAAACGAGGTGAAAAATGAAATACGGACGTACATTCAACTTCTCGGCAGGTCCTGCAATGATGCCGGAACCCGTGCTCGAGGAAATAAGAGATGAAATGATGAACTACCGCGGAAGCGGAATGTGTGTAATGGAGATGAGCCACCGCTCTAAGGTCTTCCAGGAAATTCTCGACAACGCCGAGAAGGGCCTCAGGGAACTCATGAACATCCCCGAGAATTACAAGGT
>CAVDOI010000166.1:0-4519 GCA_963610485.1 Lachnospiraceae bacterium | reverse complement strand
AATAAGAGGACGGGATCAAACAGGCGCACGAAATCAAATGTACCTCTCAGACTTCATCCTTCTTATCATCCTTGAGCTTTTACCAGGAGGTGAATACATGGAAAACAACAAAGATACAACACTCGAGATGACAGGCACAGACGCTGTCAGAAACAGGATATACACAATCCGCGGCGTGCAGGTGATGCTGGATTCGGATCTGGCTGAGTTATATGGATATGAAACAAAGAATTTAAACAGACAAGTGAAGAATAATATAGAAAAATTCCCTGAAGATATGATGTTTCAGCTGAATGAGGAAGAAGTGGAGAGAATATCGCGGTGCAAAAATTTCACCTCGATAATGCAGACAAAAGGGATAAAAGGCGGTCGAACTTCCATGCCGTATGCTTTTACGGAACAGGGCATATATATGTTAATGACTGTTCTGAAAGGCGAATTGGCTGTCAAGCAAAGCAAAATGCTTATCAGGCTGTTCAAACAGATGAGGCAGTATCTTTCAGACAATGCTCTGGTCTTCAACCGTCTGGACAAAATAGAGATGAAGCAACTTGAGGCCGACAAAAAGTTCGAAACGATATTCAGGAAACTCGAAGAGCCGAGGCAGAAGAAAGCCGTTCTCTTCTTCCGAGGTCAGATGTTCGATGCATTCTCCTGCATTGCAGATATCATCCGCACAGCAGAAAAGGAGATCATCCTCATCGACGGCTATACTGATACGGCGACACTTGATCTCCTTTCAAAGAAGAAAGAGGGGGTAGAGGTTAAAATCTACACATCCGAAAAGTACACAAAGCTGACGGAAAGCGAGATTGCCTCTTTCAACAAGGAATACCCTGCTCTCACTGTAAAGTACACAACGGAGTTCCATGACAGGTTCATGATTCTTGACAGAAAAACTCTCTATCATGTAGGAGCATCGATAAAGGATGCAGGGAAGAAGGCTTTCGAGATATCCGAAATCGATGACGGGAAGCAGACAGAGGAGATTCTGAGGAGGCTTTGAGCAATATGTCCTCACGAAGAGCACCGACATTTTCCCGCCTGACAGCGTGAAGGAAATATACCCGGCCTGCCCGGAGGCAGAAGTCAGGGCCGGATTGTGCTGCTCTGTTCAATCCCGATGCTGTAGTACAGACTGAAACCTCACAATAGGAAAAGAGGCAGCTTCTCCATCGTCAGATAACCCCTGCCCACCGGCTTTGATTCCGCGTCAGAAACAGCTCTGCTGAGGAAGACAGGAGAGAGACGAGCGACCCGAATCAAAGCTAGAAAAGATTTCCCCGCGGTGGTAGAATGTGTCACAACTCCAAAGGAGATACAATAATGGAAGAAGCTTTCATGCAGAGAACAGTCACCTGCGGACAGCTCAGAGCTGCCGACGAAGGAAAGACTGTCATTCTTAACGGCTGGGTTCACAGAGACCGCAACCACGGCGCCCTCCACTTCATCAACCTCCGTGACCGCTACGGACTGACGCAGGTTGTCGTGGATGATGACGCATCGCCCTCTCTTCAGGAAACGGCATCCCTTCTCAAGCTCGAGTACTGCATAGCGGTAAAGGGCATCGTAAGAAAGAGACCCGCCGAGATGGTCAATCCCGATATGGAAACCGGCGAAATCGAAGTAAAGGCAACGGATATCCAGATATTGAGCCAGTGTGCCGTACTCCCCTTCATGATCGAAGACGAGAACAGTGCACGTGAGGACCTCAGACTCAAGTACAGATTCCTCGATCTCAGAACGAAGGGAATGCAGGACAGGATAAAGCTGCGCCACGAGCTCATCAGATCCATCCGCCAGTATTTCTACAAGACGGATTTCTATGAGATCGAGACTCCGACACTCATCCGCTCGACTCCCGAGGGCGCAAGAGACTTCCTCGTACCTTCGAGAATATATCCGGGCAAATTCTTCGCCCTTCCCCAGTCTCCGCAGCTCTATAAGCAGATACTGATGGTCTCCGGATTCGACAAGTATTTCCAGATTGCACGCTGCTACAGGGACGAGGACCCGAGAGGAGACAGACAGCTCGAGTTCACACAGCTCGACATCGAGATGAGCTACGTAAAGCGCGATGATGTTCTCGCTCTCATCGAGGATCTCTTCGGCTACGTGTTCAGGGATGTCATGAAGACCGAAATTCCCGCTCACTTCAGAAGAATCACATACCATGATGCGATGAACACATACGGCTGCGACAAGCCCGACCTCAGATTCGACATTCCCATCAGGGACGCTCAGCCGTGGGCATCGGATTCAACGTTCTCCCTCTTTACAGACACGCTCAAGAACGGCGGCTTCATCAAGTACGTCGTCGCTCCGAAGACGGAAGGCCACGACTACACACGAAAGTATCTTACGGAGCTCGAGGATGCCGCAAAGATCTACGGCGCGAAGGGACTGTGCTGGATGAAGGTCGAAAACGGAACTCTTTCGGGCGGAGTATCGAAATACTTTGCAGGACGCGAGAAGGAGGTTCTGGAGGCGACAGGTGCCGGGGACGGCTCAGTCATCCTCATGATTGCACATGACGACTGGAAGAAGTGCTGCAACTCGATGGGCGCAGTCAGAACAAAACTCGGAAACGACCTCGGCCTTATCAAGCCGGGCTATGAGTTCTGCTGGATCATCGACTTCCCGCTCTTCGAATACAACGAGGACGAAGGACACTGGGAGGCTGCACACCATATGTTCAGCATGCCGCAGGTCGAATATCTCGATACTCTCGAGAGCGACCCGGGCTCTGTCAAGGGCGACCTCTACGACCTGGTGCTCAACGGCTATGAACTTGCCTCCGGATCCATAAGAATCCATGACATCGAACTGCAGAAGAGAATCTTCCGTATATGCAACATCCCCGATGATGTGGCACAGTACAAGTTCGGCTTCCTCCTTGATGCCTTCAAGTTCTCACCACCGCCACACGGAGGAATCGCACCCGGCATCGACAGACTATGCATGATCTGTGCAGGCCAGTCATCCATCAAGGAAGTCATAGCGTTCCCGAAGAACACGGCGGCACTCTCCCCGATGGACAACTGCCCGAACTGGGTGGACCAGAGTCAGCTCGACGAGCTGGGTCTCATCATCGACGAGAAGAAGAAGTCGACCAAATAAGATATACGACCCCCGGAGAAAAACGGGGGTCTTTCATTTCTTTCCATCCTGCACGATAATATAAGAGGTTGAGAGAAAGAAGGTTCTATGGCACGCACTATTGAGAAGATCGAATGCTTTTCGTCGTTCAGACAGTCCATGCTTGATTATTTCGCTTCTTACAGGAGTGAGGACAGGAAGCGCCACAAGAGTACGATATCACACAGGATAGCCCTCTCGATCGGCCGCAGTTTCCCATCATGCACCGTCGACATCGACTACGACGGAGCCGACATCCTCGTGAGAGACAGGGGCGGAAACGACGTACTTGCAATCTTCTGGTCGAACACCTACCTCACACAGGCCGAGAAGGACAAGGCCCAGAACTATCACATCGCACACGATCCGATGCTCACCCTTGCCTTCTCCCTTCTCGAAGAGAGGGACTACATCCTCATATACCGCTTCGAGAACAGATATCTCGAATACCTTCACATCAACAAGCTCGATTTCTCCGAGAGGCTCCTGAAGAGATGTCTCATCAGGGAGGAGAAGAAAAAGAAGGAGAAGGAAGAGGAACAGCTCCCGCTCTTTGCAAAGGCGAAAACAAAGAAGAAAGAGTCTACTTCCTGACGGGGTCTATGACGCGGCCCTCCCCGACAAGTTTCATCACAGCCCTTCTGTGGGCATCCTCTGCACCGTTCCAGGGCTTATCCTGGTTCTCGCTCTTGTATTTCTGAGTCATCCACCAGTCGTCATGTCTCACTCTCTGAAGATTGTCCTCAAGGAGTTTGAAGAGAGCTTTCTGGAATGATGTGTAACTCTCTCCTTTGAGGGCGTCACGTGCAGTCTCGGAAACGATGAACGTATGATGGAGGCATAATCCCTTCGAGGAGAGGAACGCCGTACGGAACTCCTCATCGCTTTCGAAGAGGGAGGACAGCGTGAAGGAGTAACGGTAGAGACGCTCCTTCATCCTCGAGCATACAAGGCATCCTCTCTCCCGCTCCTCAGCTTCCTTTTTCAGCTTCAGCACAGCCTTGTCAGCCTGACGTGGAGAAGATGCCTTCGCTATCTCTTCAAAGCCTTTTTTAAAGTGTTCCTCGTTCTCACCGTAGTAGGTGTCCATGACGAGGGCGAGGCTCTGCGGGCTTCCGCTCACAGTAAGCACCGCGGCATGAACGGGGCAGAAACCGTATCTGTTGGTCTCCAGTCTGACCTGCGGCGTCATGATGGCCGACGAGAGGTAGTAGCCTATACTGTCCCTTTCGGCCTTCTTCATCAGAGTGCACAGCGGGCACTCCGTATTCTCCTTCAATGCATCCCAGAGGGGGATGGTTTCAAGGACCGTCTTCACTTCAACAGTCCCTCTGCAAGGCGCGCACAGTTCTCTGCAGTGAAGCCGAAAGCGGATTTGAGG
>CAVDOI010000165.1:0-4625 GCA_963610485.1 Lachnospiraceae bacterium | reverse complement strand
CTACTGTCGTTGCATTCCTCACTGTCAGTTTCTTTTGGTTAAGATTGATAGTTAAGTTCTTACTGATTCCGATAGGCTCTGAAAGATCTTTGATTTCAGCATCCTTCCAAAGCGTGATTGTTGCACCATCAGCTGCCTTTTCAACTGCTTCTGCAAGTGTCTCATAAAGGCCGCCGTTATTATCTGTTGCAACATACTTATTTGCAAAGATTACATATGTACTGAAGTGATAGACTCTGTATGTCAGCTTTCCGGTTTCACTGTCATATGCAAGAAGTTCAGGTTTCTGATTTTCTGCTTCAGCGTCGCCTCCCCCAAGGTAAGCTATTGTGAGAGTCTCCGTATTGTTAGTATCGTCTTCATCTGTCTTATCAAATGAGTCGCCAAGGCCCTTGGCAATATAGGTATGTCCGTAAGGAGCCTTTTCTGCAGCTGAGTTCGAAAGGCTATTATCAAGCTTAGCACCATCAAGCTTGAACTCAAGGGCTGCGGCAGGAGCACCGTTAGCACCGCTTATCTGATAAACCGCAAGACCTGCATCCGTGCTTGCTGTCTTTGTCTCTCCTTCGCCGTCGGAGATGAGGCTCTTTGTTGCGATATTAAGGCTGACTGCAGTATCTGAATCGTCAGACTTTACGATTGAGCTTGCCGGGAAGGTAACTACTGTATCATTGACTGTCGTCGTGCTTCCGTCAGTTTCCGATGTCGTCGTTGCCTTTCCTGCTGGAGAAACCGGAGCTGCAATAGTGATGGTTTCACTGTTGGTAGCAGAAGACGAAGCCTCTGCCTTTACAAACTGATCTGCAGGAACCTTTGCTTCGGCCTGATAATCACCTTCAGCATCATAGCCTGCAACTATTGCATCGATTACGGTAAGGTTGGCAGCTTTTGCAGTCTCTTTGATCAGACCGGAAAGTGTTGTCGTAAGGTAATCATATACGTTGATGTACTTGGCACCCGTTGCCGCTACATATGCTGTCGAGAGACCATAATCACCGATGAAGGCAACTACAACTTTGTAAGTTCCGGAGTCAACCTCAGCATATTTTTTGTCCTCAGTTACATCATCTTCGGTGTATAGCGGGTCCTCTGCAACTACGCCGTCAGTGACCTTGAATACAGCTATACACTTCTTATACTCTGTGCCTGAGTAAGCTGTCGAATCATCAGCGCTGATGCTGATATCTTTCTTGATAAGGATTGTGCCCTTGGCATCCTGTCTCGGATTGACAGAAATGGATACCTTGTTGTTCTCTGTCGTAATAAGGACTTTATCGACGGATCCCTGGCAGACAAGGTTCTTGTCCGTGCTGTTGTTATAGCCGTAAAGAGTGAAGCTCCAGTAACCCTGCGACAGAAGTGCTGTTGTTCCGTCTGCGTTCAATGGAGTTTTCTCTGTTGTTGCACCGGTTGCAAGACCATTGTCCTTCTTGACAGCTGTGTATTCCCAGTACAGTCCGTCCTTACTGAAATTCACTTCAGCACTGAGGGCTCTTTTCTTTCCCAGGAGACTTACATTAACGAGTTCTTCTGTGGTCTTTGATTCGGGATTACATGCTGTAAACATCATCAATCCGACTAAGACAATTAGTAACACACTGATAGTTTTTCTCATTTTCCTACCTTCCTTGTTATTTTTTATCTGAATTCTCTCTTACCATCAGGGAGTCCCTCCCCCTTCAACGGTTTGTTCGTAAGAATTTACAAGTGATGAATTAAAGACTACGCACATGATGTGGTACGTCTGCTTCTCAGGAGCGTTGAATGAACAGCTTAGCGCAGTCTCATCCTCAAGAAGCACGTTGTCGAGGTACCATTTGATCTTCGTCATCTGTGAGCCTTCATCAAGTTTGAATGTCGCTTTGAAGCTGCCGTTACCGCCGCTGACGGTCAGTTTCCCTCTCGGCTCGAGATTTTCCGGCTTTATGTCGAAGCCGCCGTCCGTTGTCGTTTCAGATTCATCTTTGACTCGATGACAGATCGTGCAGATAGTATCTGTACCGAAGTCCTCGTATGTGTGGGTGGCATTGTCAGCCTTGTAATCGCAGTACTGGCAGGCATGCCAGTGTGATGTGGCGTCGTCCTTCCAGTTGACAGTGTCGATCGTGTGCGGAACGGTATCACCATAGGTCTTGTGGCAGACGGAGCACTGTGCAATGTGTCCCGAAGTCCCCATCGACTGATATGACTCGAGTGTATGTTCTCCCGTTGCCGGAATCACGAGTTCGTCATCATTTCCGAATGGCTTTGTGCATGCTTCGTCCTGGAACTTCCTCTTACACCTTGAGCACTCCCAGTATTCCTTTGTTCCCGGATAGCCGCAGTTTGCAGGCTGGAGATTATGATGTACGGGATCGTGTCCGAGTGCATCGCCGCTTTCGAATGTCTTCTCTGTCGTGTATGCTCCGCAGACGCAGCTGTAGTAGTAGAGGGCGGGAGATGTGCATGTTGCATCGCTGAAAAGATACTCACTCTCGGTCTTCTTCTCTGTGTATGAATGCCCGACCTTTCCGTCTGTCTCATCACAGCGGATGCACTTATGCCAGTGGAAACTGCTGTCTTTTGTATAATCATCGCTGAACTTGTGCCCGAGAGGCCCCTTCCCATTCTGCACCTCTTCAAGCGTCGTCTCGTTTATTCCGTTAGCATCTATGAAGAGCTTTCCGCAGACCGAACATGAGTAGTAGTAGTTTATGTTGCCGCTCTCAAGACATGTTGGATCCTTGGGCGCATGCTGCGTCATTGTGTGACCTGTCGGATCCTTGTAATCACACCTGTATGTCACTCCGCAGACAGAACATTCCCTGACTGTATAACCGCGGGTCGTACATGTCGCCGCGACAGTTTCCAAAACGGTCCATTCATGTGTATGCTCTGTTGAAAGAGGTTCAATATCTTCATACTTCTCCGTATCGCAGATCGAACAGGTGTACTTCTTCTTTCCGCTCTCCGAAGCCGTTGCCTCCTTCATCACAACGCCGTCATCCCATTTGTGTCCCGCGGCATCCTTTGTTGCATGGCAGAGTTCACACTCATACCAGACACACTTATCTGTCGTACTGTACTCGGTTCTCTTCCATTTATGTTCGAGAGCTTCTATCTCGAGATCTTTCTCTGTTACCTCAGTCGTTCCACCTTCATCCGAGAAGAGAGTGTGGCAGCGGCTGCACTCCCAATGTGCCTCCACGCCTTTGATGCCGCAGGTAGCTTTCTTTTCATCAACGTAGTATGTACTGTGGCCCTTTGGAGGGATTGTCAGAGTCGATATTTCATACTGTGCACTGCTCTCGGAAAAGAATTTGTGGCACCTTGAACATTCCCAGTACTCCCTGGTTCCTTCTTCTGTACACGTTGCATCCACCTTTTCGTGATGTACTGTACTGTGACCCAGTGCCGGCCTTTCCCTGTATGTCGTATAGTCGCAGTTCTCGCACGTGTCATATTCATACCAGCCCTTCTCGGTACATGTCGGTTCCTTGGCTTCATGATGAACGTATTTATGGGAACTCCATCTCGGACTTATTCTGCTGTTAGTACTGGTAAGGGCGTCTCCTGATTCAACAACATCGCCTGTGCCGTCGACGAACCATCCCAGGAACTCCATCCCTTCCTTTTCTATGACAGGAAGCTCTCCCCACTTCGCTCCCGGCTCAATTATCTCGATTTCGATTCTGACAAGATTGACGGCTGTGATGACTGCGCCGGTGGTAATCTCAGTCGATGAACTCTCGAGTCTGATTGTCCTCAGTGCGGAAGCATCGTTCGGATTCTTGAAGCCGTCGAAGTATTTCACAGGAATCGAAGAGCCGTCATGTGCAACGTATGCGGGAACGAAGACGCTCTCGAGAGGGACACCCTTTATTACGGATGCCGTATAGTATGTGCCGTCACCGGAGAGTGTGAATGTCATATAGGGGAATATGTACTCGTTGACACTCTCTCCCTCGGGGAGCATCTCGATGTTGCATGAGACGAGTGTGATGATGACTGCCAGTAATACTATGAGATACTTCTTCATTTTCATCAGCACCTCAGAACATGTAGGAGAAAGAGACCGAGAGCGGCTCTGTGAGTATCGATATGGAATCGGTAAGCCTGTGACTTGTGTAGCTGTATGCCAGATCCACCCTTGTGAATGCACCGAGAGTAAGGTGCCCGTTTATTATGTAGTCAAAGCCGAGACGCACTGCGGCGTACGGTGTGACGTTTGCCTTTCTGTTGTTTATGTGGAATACGGCTCCCGCCGCATAGCCTGCATAGAGTTCAATATTGTCCGTTACGGGGAGTGTGAGGTCGACGCCGAGGCCGGCCTTTATATAGTGGACATTTCTTTCTCCCGGGATGATCGTCTCTCTCTTGACTGTGAGTGAGTATCCCGCCTCCGGATATACCCGGACCTTCCCGAGTATCGTGAAGTCAGCCTCAACGGAGGCGGTAAGGCCGTAGACGGAATCCATGGTATCCCGGGCGCCGGGGATGTCGTGGCCGTTGTAGAACGAATAGTACGTATAACCGTAGGGTGCGAAATTCGTCCTGAGTGAGATGGCAAGGGGCTTTGTGTAGCTTGTGACTGCACTCTCCGACCACACGTCTCCGTCATACGATGCCTGGATATGAAGGACGTT
>CAVDOI010000164.1:0-4662 GCA_963610485.1 Lachnospiraceae bacterium | reverse complement strand
AAACGGTATCTGGACGAAGCTCTGATTTGACTTAGCCGACATCTCCGAGTTCTGTTTCCAGAGTTTGTTAACCCCGAGAACCAGTGTGCCGACTTTTTGGTCAATGCAGAAACTGACAATGCGGGAGCTGGTCTTATGCATATAGTCACGCATGAAGTTATCACGAAACATCGAGAGCCTCATAAGCCTGTGAGAGGATACATCACGTTTTGTTTTATGGCCTTTTGTCATGATTGAAATACGGCGGGAACGCTCCTTGTTGTAGTATTGGTTTACAGCTTTGACAAGATTGCCCTTGAACAAAAGGGAATGGCCCTCGTTTGTTGTAATGGCTGCAATATTGTCTACACCGAAATCAATACCGGCAGAGAACGGCATATCTCTGTTTGTAATAACCTGTTTCGTTTCGTAAATTGTTAATATGAGGAATCCCTCATAATACGGTTTGAGCCTGACACTTTTAACTTTAGCCTCTTCAGGAAGTTCAAGCTTAAGGCGGATGTCTGTCAGCGGAAACTTAAGTAAACCGCCCGCGAGCGTGCAATCCTGATTGGTAAATTCTGTGGTACGTTTATCTGATTTAATGTATCCGGGCATTTTGGGTTTACCAAGAAACTTTGACGGGTCTTTCCCATATGCCTTGAGAGCTTTGAGCCAGTTCTTGAAGTCTCCCACTGCATCTTTGATAACGTGCTGTGAGGCTTGCATGGAAAGACCCCTATCGAAGAAATCAGGATTGCGTGTTACACGCATAAGCTTTTCAAGAGTGCTGTACGAGAGGACTGAGGAATCAGGCACTTTGTAACCGGTTGCTTTCAGAGTTTCGATTTCATGCTCAACACTGACTTCGTTCTCAGTCAGAGACGACTTGCTGAATGCTGTGAAATGGTTACGAAGTCTGAAGAGAACAGCGTTATAGAGGAGTTTTGATTGAGAAGTCTGTGCGAAGCAGTATTCGTATAATGGATGGTTTTGTTTAATAACTGTCCGCATTGTAAAGTACATCGGTATCTCAATCTCCACTGCGATAATATTTTAGCACAGTTTACAGAAATTGTGTCACGACTGTTCTAATACACTTATCCAGTGACAATCACCCACCACAATGCGGTGGACAAGCCGTCCTATGGAAGTGGTACTCTGTCTTACTTTATAGAATCTGCGACATTTTTCCATGTTTTTAGAGGGTTAGTGCGACATTTTTCGAAGTTTTTCAGCTCGCACTGCGACATTTTTCCGAAAAGAAGAGGCTCCCCGTTTCCGGAGAGCCATGAGGGGAGAATGCTGCTTCTTATTCCTCGAGCGATACGTCGACGAACTTGAACTGTGTAACATCGAAGAGTCCGCAGTCCGTGATCTTGTATGCCGGGATGACGGGAAGTGCCATGAAGCAGAGCGTCATGAACGGATCGATTTCGGGGTTCATGCCCTCCATTCTGTTCGCTGCAGCGTCATGGAGTTCGTCGAGGCACCTGACGACTTCGTCAACGGGGAGGTCTGTCATGAGGCCGCCGATTTCGAGAGGATGGGATGCAAGTTCCTTTCCGTCCTTGAAGACCGTAATGCCGCCGCCCATTCTGACGAGGTTCTGCACTGCAAGAAGCATATCGTCATCATTGTCTCCGACGCATATGATGTTGTGCGAGTCGTGTGCAATCGTGTCTGCGATGGCTCCGTGCTTGATGCCATATCCTCGGATGAGGGCGGATGCATGGTAGCCTGTGCCGTTATGGCGTTCGATAACCGTAACCTTCAGTATATCCTGGTCGGGATCATGCACCCATTCGCCGTTCTCGTCTCTCTTCACCACAGCCTCTCCCTTTCCTGTGACGACGCCGCCGGGGAGGATGTCGATGACTCTGACTCTGTCGCTCTTGAGCGGGAGCGAGAATGTCTTCTTCGAAAGGTCCTTGACCCTTACGGAAGCCTGGACTCCGAACGGCTCGATATGGGGGCTCTTCTTGAGGATGGTGCCGTTCTCGGCAACCTTCTCACCCTTGACGAAGACCGATGTCGGCCTGATCTCGGAGAGGGTTTCGGTAAGGAAGAAGTCGGCTCTGCGCCCCGGGACGATTGCTCCTCTGTCATCCAGGTGATAGCACTCGGAAGCGTTGAGGGAGGCACATGCGATGGCCTTTAACGGATCCATGCCGTGTGAAATGGCGAGGTTGACGCCGTAGTTTATATGGCCTTCCCTCGTAATCGACTGGGGCTGTCTGTCGTCCGTGCAGAAGAGGCATCTTCTGTAATTGGTATCCGTGACACCCGGAAGCAGCTGCAGGACGTTGCGGCATACCGTTCCCTGCCTGAGGAGGATGTACATACCCTTTCTGATCTTCTCCTGAAGCTCCTCCGGGGTCTCGCATTCATGGTCGGTCCTGATTCCTGCCGAGAGGTATGCATCGAGTCCCTGACCCTGGATTGACGGAATATGGCCGTCGATGATCTTCTTACGCGAGTAACATGTCTCGAGCTTGTCCAGAATTGTTTCATCGGCGTTGACGACTCCGACGTAGTTCATCATCTCTCCCAGACCCAGAATCTTCTCGTTGTCGATGAGCTTCTCGATCTCGGGGGCGTTGAGGATGCATCCCGAGTGCTCGAAGAATGTGCACGGCACGCATGAGGGGAACATGTAGAAGATGTCGAGTACGGCATCCTTTGCGCTCTTGAGCATGTATTCGAAGGCCTTGAGTCCTCCGACATTGCATATCTCGTGGGGGTCTGCGACGACGGTAGTCGTACCGCAGGGCAGTATTGCGTTCGAGAATTCGCTGGGGGAGAGATGAGAGCTCTCGATATGACAGTGCGAGTCGATGAATCCCGGGACGAGGTACTGCCCGAGTGCGTCTATTTCCTTCTTTGCCTTTCGCTCTCCGTCGAATCCGACGATATAACCGTCTCTGACCCAGACGTCTGCCTTGTAGACGGTACTACCACATACATCAACGACCTGTGCGTTCCTGATCACAAGGTCACAGCACTCTCTACCCATGGATGAGTTTATGAGATTACGAGCAGTCAGCTTATCCATAATATGAAAACTCCTTTTGTGTATATTCATGATAAATCAGTTTTCCGGAAAAGCTAGTAAAATTGTTGCTTTTTGTTGCAATAATCCACATTTCCTCATTTATTGTCGGAATTCGGGCAGAGAAAAACCGCAGGCGTGAACCTGCGGCGGATAAGAGATGATCCTTTTAGATTGTGTTGACGACGATCTTTGCAACGAAGAGTGCGAAGAGGATCCATGTCGGGATGTTGATGTCCTTGATCTTTCCGGCGAGAGCCTTGATGACTACGTAGAAGATGATACCGAACATGATACCGTTCGAGATGGAGTATGTGACAACCATCATGAGGATACACATGAATGACGGGATGCCTTCTGTCATATCATCGAAGTCGATTTCCCTGACAGGTGTGATCATCATGACACCGACGATGATGAGAGCCGGAGCTGTTGCTGCGCTCGGGATCGATCCGAAGAGCGGCTCGAGGAAGAGGGAGAGAATGAAGAGGACGCCGACTGTGACAGCCGTGAGACCTGTTCTTCCGCCTGCTGCGACGCCGGATGCACTTTCGACGAATGTTGTGATTGTCGATGTACCGAAGATAGCGCCTGCTGTTGTTCCGACAGCGTCTGCGAGGAGAGCTTGCTTACAGTTCGGGATTGTGCCGTCAGCATTCATGATGTTGGACTTGCCTGCGCATCCGATGAGTGTTCCGACTGTATCGAACATGTCGACGAAGAGGAATGTGAACATGACGATGATGAAGTCGAAGATTGTCTTTCCGTTTGTGAAGATCGTTCCGAAATCAAAGTTGAAGAAGTACGGAGCTGTCGGAAGATAGGAACCTCCTGCATACTTTGTGACGCCGAACGGAATGCCGATGATTGTCGTGATCACGATACCGAGAAGAAGGGCACCCTTGGTTCCTCTTGCAACGAGAGCTCCTGTGATGAAGAGACCGATGACTGTGAGGATGCAAGCCGGGGATGTGATCCATGCCGGGTTGAGTGCACATACTGTGCTTGCGTCGGAAATGACGATTCCCGCATTCTGCAGACCGATGAAAGCGATGAAGAGACCGATAGCGGCTCCGATTGCCTTCTTGAGGTTGTCGGGGATGGAGTTGACGATGGCTTCTCTGAGGTTGCAGAGTGTGAGAAGGATGAAGATGATACCTTCTACGAAGACTGCTGTGAGAGCGAACTGCCAGTTGTAGCCCATGCCGAGACATACTGTGTAAGCGAAGAATGCGTTAATACCCATACCTGCACTGAGTGCAAATGGAAGTTTAGCGACAAAGCCCATTACGAAACATGCGATAGCAGACGAGATGGCCGTAGCAGAGAAGACCTTAGAGAATTCCATGCCGCATGCCGACAGGATACCGGGGTTGACTGCGAGGATGTAAATCATCGTCATGAAGGTCGTGACACCTGCCAAGATTTCAGTCTTTACAGATGAACCCCTTTCCTTAATTCCAAAGAATTTTTCCATACATTATTCTCCTTTTTAATGTTTAGAACGAAATCTACGACTATATTACCCCCATAATTTTCAGTTGAAAAGAAAAAAATGCAACAAAGTGCAACTTTTTAGGAGAAACGCATCTAATAATCCTTGACAACTACAAAAAGCTATGAAACAGACA
>CAVDOI010000163.1:0-4691 GCA_963610485.1 Lachnospiraceae bacterium | reverse complement strand
CCTTTCTTTCTTTTTCAGTCATGGGAGGGTTCCTCCCGGAATTTTGTTTTTCATCGTTGAAAATACTCCTTTTACTTTTAAAGCAGTTTTTCTCGGGATTTTGTCAGGATTATTTTCAGGAATTGAGAAAAAAGAGAAAGAAAAGTACAAACTCGGACAGTTTTCGGGTTTTGAGATTTCCATGTCCTCTCATACGGGTTCAGAGCTGCTCTTCCTAACGAGACAGACTCCGGCATCACGAGGCTCCTTACCCGGGCTCCCGGCCGGAGTTGACGGACAATTACATTTCCGGCTCTTTTGACACTTTCCTTTGCGACAGTGAAAACTTGAAAAGGTGCTGAAAAAGGGACGGGAGAGACAGAAAGCGGCCCTCAGGGATGACTTTTCTCAAATAATACTTGCAAATTATCTCAATTGATGGTTCGATTTCACTGAGTGGGGTATTTGACGAAAGCGGGGGCTCTTATATGGAGTACGACTATACGCTTCTGAGAGATATCAGTCTTTTCAGGGGAATGACGGACGAGGAAATCAGGACATGCATTCCTCTCATCGACGGAAAGCTTCTGAGTGCGGAGAAGGATGAGTTCATCACCAAGAACGGCGACGAGGGCCGTTATATCGGGATCATCGTAAAGGGACGGGGGATGATCATCCAGGACGATATCTGGGGCCACAGGAACATCGTGGGCACGGTACTGCCCGACGAAACGTTTGCCGAGCCCTTCTCACTCTTCCGCATCCACGTGCCGCTCTCGGTCATCGCAACGGAGAAGACCGTCTACTTCTACTTCGATGCGGCGAAAACCGTCAACGACAATCCCCAGAACAGCCACATACATACGCTTCTTACAAACAACTTCATCACCCTTCTCAACCGCAAGATCATGCGTCTTGTCGACAAGATCACACATACGACGCAGCGCTCGACGAGGGCGAAGATACTCTCGTATCTCAACACCTGTGCATACGAGAGCCAGAAGCTGACGTTCACGATTCCGTACAACCGCCAGCAGCTTGCCGACTACCTCGGTGTCGAAAGGGCTGCCATGACTGTCGTCCTCTCCGAGCTCAAGGAGCAGGGACTGATCAGCTACAGGAAGAATACCTTCACGCTCATCAAGACCACGTTCTACTGAGCAATGTCCTTCCTCTCCCTGATGCGTTCTATCTCGTCCCTTATGACGGCGGCCTTCTCGAATTCGAGGCCGGCTGCATAATCCCTCATCTGCTTCTCGAGGTCCTTTATGTACTTCTTCCTGTCCTTCTCCATAAGCAGGTTGTAGGAGGACGAAAGGATCTTCGCGTCCTCCTTTGCTATTTCCTCGCTCTCCTTGAGACTGCGCTCGAGTATGTCCTCGATCTCCTTCTTTATGGTTCTGGGGGTTATGCCGTGAGCCTTGTTGTATGCCATCTGCACACTGCGGCGGTGTTCGGTTTCCCTGATGGCCTCCTCCATGGCCTCGCTCTTCTTGTCGGCATACATGATGACACGGCCGTCTGCGTTCCTCGCTGCTCTTCCTATCGTCTGGATGAGTGATGTCGCGGAGCGCAGGAATCCTATCTTGTCGGCGTCGAGTATGGCGACGAGGGCAACCTCCGGGAGGTCCAGCCCCTCCCTCAGGAGGTTGATTCCGACAAGTACGTCGTACTTGCCCTTCCTGAGGTCCCTCAGGATGTCGACACGCTCTATTGTGTCGACCTCGCTGTGGAGATACTGCACCTTGAGTCCCAGGTTCGAAAGGTAGTTCGTAAGATCCTCGCTCATCTTCTTCGTCAGCGTAGTCACGAGAACTCTCTCTCCCTTCTCTATCGTCTTTCTTATCTCGCCGTAGAGGTCCTCCATCTGGCCCTCTGTCGGGCGTACGGATATTTCAGGATCCAGGAGTCCCGTGGGACGTATGAGCTGCTCCACGATTTCCACAGACTCAGCCTTCTCCCTCTCCCCGGGTGTTGCAGATACGTAGATGCGCTGTCCGACCTTGCTGTCGAACTCGTCGTACTTCATCGGACGGTTGTCGAGGGCGGAGGGCAGACGGAAGCCGTAGTTGACGAGGTTGAGCTTACGAGATCTGTCGCCTTCATACATCGCACCTATCTGGGGAAGCGTCACATGGCTCTCGTCTATGAACGTCACAAAGTCGTCGGGAAAGTAATCGAGAAGTACCGGCGGCCGCTCCCCCTCCTTCCTTCCCGTAAGGGGACGCGAGTAGTTCTCGATACCCGAACAGTAGCCTATCTCCTGGAGCATCTCGAGGTCATATTCGACACGGCTCTTTATTCTCTCGGCTTCGACGAACTTCCCGTTGGATATGAAATACTCATATCTTTCGTTCTTCTCCTTCTCGATCTCCCTTATCGCCCTGTCGATCTGGCTCTGCGGAAGCACGAACTGCTTTGCAGGATAGAGCGTCACGCTCTCCACGCTCTCCCTCTTCTCTCCGGAAACGGGGTCGAACCATACGATGGAGGCGATGTTATCCCAGTCAAGGGTGATGCGGAACGCCGTCTCGAGGTATGCCGGATATATTTCGATGGTATCGCCGCGGCTTCTGAAGCGCCCCCTCTCCAGAACATCGTCGTTACGCTCGTAGAGCATCCTCAGAAGCTGGTCGAAGACCCTCCTTCTGTCAAATTCGTCTCCGACCCTGAATGACCAGAGCATATCCCTGAGTGACACCGGGTTTCCCAGACCGTATATGCACGACACCGTCGCCACGACTATGACGTCCCTCCTCTCCATGAGGGAGAAGGAGGCGTGGAGTCTCAGACGGTCGATCTCGTCGTTTATATCGACCTCCTTCTCTATGTAGAGGTCTTTCCCGGGAACATATGCCTCCGGCTGATAGAAATCGTATGTGGAGACGAAGTAGGTGACGGCGTTCTCGGGAAAGAAGTTCTTGAACTCCCTGTAGAGCTGCGCAGAGAGCGTCTTGTTGTGCGAAAGCACAAGCGTCGGCTTCTGTATCTTCTCGATGAGCTTCGCCATCGTGAATGTCTTTCCCGAGCCGGTGACTCCCTTGAGCGTCTGTGCGTGGTCGCCCTCGAGGTAGCCTTTGTAGAGCTTCTCAACAGCCTCCCCCTGGTCTCCAGCAAGCTCGTAGGGTGAATGAACACGGAAGGGTCTTTCGACGCCTGTTATGTAGTCGGGGATGATTATCTCAGAATCCACTGTGTGTTCTCCTCGGTCTGCTCGACAAGTTCCACATTCTCGATCACCTTCCTCTGTCCGTTGCGGATCACCGTGACGGAGACCTTGTCTCCGGCCTTCGTGTTGAAGAGGAACGCAAAGTAGTCGGTATATCCGGTAATCGGCGTGTCGTTTATTGCAACTATGACGTCTCCCCCGAGATATATCACGCTCTGTCCGTACTGGGCCTTCTCGCTGCCGCCCTTTATTCCGGCCCTGTCGGCCTTTCCCGACGGCACCACCTGGCTCACGAGGATTCCCTCGTCGACGACGAGGTTGCAGTAGGCGACAATCTGTGCATTGAGTTCGACTGACAGGAAGTCCATCCACCCTCTCGTGACCTTGCCGTTCCTGATGATTGAAGAGGCCACATCCTTCACGGTCTCCACCGGCAGTGCGAATGATATTCCCTCGGCGCTTCCCGACGTCGAATATATCGAGGAGATGAGGCCGATCATCTTTCCCGAGGAATCGAGAAGAGGTCCGCCGGAGTTGCCGGGATTGACGAGGGCGTTCGTCTGAATCATATTGGGGATGACCGATGAGGATGTGGATGTGCTCACCATCCTGTTCAGTCCCGATATCGAACCGTCGGTGAATGACCATGAATAGCCGTAGGGGTTTCCTATCGTGTAGACGATCTGCCCGACGGAGAGGTTTTCAGCCGTGCCGAAATCCATTGCCTGGAGTCCCGTTCTTGCGACCTTGATGACTGCGATGTCCGTCAGCGCATCATAGCCCACAAGCGTTGCATCCTCGCTCGTGTTGTCGGAGAAGACGACTGTGAACGAGGTTCCCGAGCCCACGACATGCTTGTTCGTCACTATGTAGCCGTCGCTCGTGAGTATGACGCCGCTTCCCTGCCCGGAGTCGCTGAGAGACGAATAGGCATTGATCTCGACGACGCTGTCACAGCACTTCCTGTAGACTGCGATCCTCCTCGCCTCCTCGCTCGTGTAGTTCCACGTTCCGTTATCACTGTCGTAGAGCTCGATGAGCTCGTCACCGTAGTATATCTGATCAACAGGTATGCCGGCCATCTCGAAGAGGGCCTTCTCCCCCTTCGTGTTGACGACCTTCTCCATGGCCGCCCTCAGTGACTCCTCGTCCTTCTTCTCTGCCAGATAGCTCGTCCAGAGATAGAGGCCGATCAGTACTGCCGCTCCGCATATCGAGACAATGATTATCGTAAGGATTTCAGTAAACGAAAAACGCTTCATACCGAAAAGGATAATCAAGAGATATCTTTTTGTGAACAAGGGAGTGAGCCGGAAAGACCATCCCTGCGGCAAAAGACACATAATCTCCAGAGGAACAGCGCCGGATAGTGCCATCCGGTTTTTCTCACTTTCGTTCCACAATGCCGTCTCTGGGAGAGAGAAAAAGCGGCATAAGCTCCGACATCTGTTCATCTTTGAAAAATAATTCATGATTTCTGAAAAAAAATCTGACAAAATCCCGGATTTTCCTGTCTTAAAAGATACAAGGAATAAAAAATATG
>CAVDOI010000162.1:0-4698 GCA_963610485.1 Lachnospiraceae bacterium | reverse complement strand
TACTCGGCATCAACTTCTCGACGACCGAGAAGAATATCGTGGAGTGGAAGGAAGAGATACTTCGATGAGCTGTCACTTCCGTGCGGTGAATGTATCATTCACGGGAGATTGTTTATGACAGCCGCGGCAGTTATCCGTTTCCAGAAAACCTGTACCGTCTTCAGTGTGTTGACGGATGGTGTGCACCTGCGTTGTGCTCCTTCCCGGTGATTTCCGGACTGACGGTACTCCTGCGTATTGAAGAAGTTTAATTGACGCTCCATTCAGAAGTTATTTCCTCCGTGTTGACAAAGACTGAAATCACTGTTTACAATTCGCTTGATAATAAAGTGAACGGCACGTGCCGTTCGGTCAAAGAATCAGTTATTCAGAATTATTTTCATAGTAATAGCAGACTTAATATGAACACAGAGGTGTGAATGTCATCAGACATCATCAATGAAGGTGAAGCCAAGGCAGAGGCTTCTCCGGTTGAAGAAAAGAAGAAGGTCACTGTCAAAGTCCCCGTAAAGAGAAAGATTTCCGTAAAGAAGAAAGCAGCCGGGGAACCGGCCCCGGAAGCTGAAGCAGCTCCCGCTCCTGTCGAAGCAGCTCCCGCGGCGGCGGAAGCTCCGGCAGCAGAGCCGGCACACGCAAAGAAGAATGTACATAACAAGCCCCGGAAGGAGGCTCCCGCAAGAGGACGGAAGAAAAAGACCCAGGAAGAGGAACTTCCTCTCTTTGCAGCAGTGGAAGAGACTCCGGCTTCCGCAGGAGAGAGCGTGAAGACCGGGGAAGTTCACTCCGGAGAAGTAAAGCCCGAAGAAGTGCGCCCTGTGGAAACAAAGCCGGAAGAGCCTTCCGAGGTAAAACCGGAAGAAACAGCAGACAGCACTGAAAAGGACGCAGAAGAAAAGGTCGACGCATCCGAGAACGGCGACAAGCCCCAGTTTCAGAGAAGGGACAAGTTCTCGAAGAAGGACAAGTTCAAGAACAAGAAGGAGAGAAGACCCCAGGAGGAGATTCCCCCCGAGATCAACCTCGACGAACATCCCGATGCTCCGCAGCTCTTTGTCTCCGTACTGACAGCACAGTCCCTCGAAGCTATAAGAGAGAAGGCCAAGGAAGCGGGCATGACAGAGGAGGCCATCCTCGACTGCCGCAAGCAGGAGCTTATCATAAGGATTCTGAGGAACCATTCCCAGAACGGCGGGGCGATCATGGTCGAGGGTGTCCTCGAGACCATGAACGACGGCTACGGCTACATAAGGTATGCCGTAAACAACTACCTTGCGGGTTCCGATGACGTCTACGTATCTTCACAGATAATAAAGAGCACGGGCCTCAAGACAGGCGATACTGTTCTTGCACAGATCCGCGCTCCCCGTGAGAACGAGAAGTATTCATCGGTTGTGAGAGTAATGAAGGTCAACGGCGAAGAGCCGAAGATGGCGAAGATCCGCGCCCCCTTCGATTCACTTACGCCGCTCTTCCCCGACGAGGCTCTCAACCTCGAGATAGTCCAGGAAGGGAAGAAGTCGGATCTCTCGACACGTGTCGTCGATCTCTTCTGCCCCATCGGAAAGGGGCAGAGGTCCCTCATCGTCGCACCACCCCGTACAGGTAAGACGGTCCTCATGCAGAAGATAGCCAACGCCATCAGCCACAACCATCCCGAGGTCATCCTCATGGTCCTTCTCGTTGACGAAAGACCCGAGGAAGTCACGGACATGAGACGGAACGTCAATGCCGAGGTCGTCGCATCGACCTTCGACGAGCAGGCGACGCACCATGTGCAGGTTGCGGAGATGGTCATCGAGAAGGCGAAGAGACTTGTCGAGTACAAGAAGGATGTAGTCATCCTCCTTGACTCCATAACGCGTCTTGCACGTGCCTACAACCAGACGGTACCCGCATCGGGAAAGATTCTCTCCGGCGGTGTCGACTCCAACGCACTCCATAAGCCCAAGAGATTCTTCGGGGCTGCGAGAAACATCGAGAACGGCGGAAGCCTCACGATAATATCGACAGCGCTCATAGAGACGGGATCGAGAATGGACGAAGTCATCTTCGAGGAGTTCAAGGGAACGGGAAACAACGAAATCGTTCTCGACAGGAAGATGGCGGACAACAGGAAGTTCCCCGCCATCAACATAAAGAAGAGCGGCACGAGAAGGGACGACCTTCTCCTCGACGAAGCGACACTTGCAAGAGTATTCCTTCTCAGGTCCTCGTTCGGCAACCTTGATGATATAGACATGTCGGTCGACATCATTGACAAAATGGGCAAAACGAACAACAATAGGGAGTTCCTGAATTCGATGAATACACCTCAGCGGAATTAGGAGATAAGAAGAAATTCCTTGTCTGTGAAAGCAGACAAAGCATATAAGGAGACAATATCATGAAAAAGGGAATCCACCCCAATTACGAGTTAAGGGAAATCCGCTGCTCTTGCGGCAACGTCATCAAGACGAAGACGACGGCAAAGAATCTGAACGTTGAAATCTGTTCGGCATGCCACCCGTTCTTCACAGGCACACAGAAGCTTGTCGACACAACAGGAAGAGTCGAGAGATTCAACAGAAGATACGGAAGAACATCAAACTGAGTCTGATCATTCCGATTACGAGCCGCAGAGAGATCTGCGGTTTTTCTTTGCATCAATGGAACAGGAACACCAGGCCCCGGACTCCGGAAAGGGGGGAGTGTGTAATAAAGTGTTGAATAAAGTGTGTAATAAGTGTGTAATAAAAACACAGAAAACGTTGTAGAAGTGTGTAATAAGTATTGGCTTATCCGCTTTGTTGAAGCTTTTATACATCTCCGGGGACTTCAAAAACAGAGAGTGTATAATAAAGTGTGCAATAAAGTGTAGTATAAGTGTATAAAAGAAACGTGTAAAACGTTGAATAAGTGTGTAATAAACAGTATCATGTCTACATGAAGGTTAATATTGATTTCCCGGTTGAGTCCGAGTTTTATGAGTTCAAGACTTCCCTTTCCGAGCTCGATAAAGGCATAGAAGCAATTGCCGCCATGTTGAACAAACACTCAAGGGCAGACGTGTACTACGGTGTTGCAAACAACGGAGAGGTAATCGGCCTCAAGGATCAGATCGGTGCCGAGACAATCAAGAAAGTCGAAACAAGAATAGCGGAGATTCTCAAACCTGCTGTTGTACCGGTCATCGTCGTAGAGGACTATGGTACCTTGAAGGTCGTTCATGTCAGCGCAAAAGGCAACCGTAAACCTTATTCAAGCTCCGGTGATTATCGGATCAGGGTAGGCAGTTCAAACAAGAAGATAGATCCTGAACTTCTCGGCGAGCTCTTCTTTGATTCCGAGTCCTTTTCTCTCGAGTCGATAGAGTGCATAAACCAGAATCTGACTTTTAATACACTTAAATACTATTTCATGAAGAACGGCCTCACCATAAATGAAGAGAACTTCTTCAGAAATGCGGGTCTCGTTGTCAACGGCCGTTTCAACATGCTCGCCGAACTTCTTGCCGACGAGAACGGGACGTCGATCAAGGTTGTCCGTTTCTCGGGTCTCGATAAAACAAAGATGCTTTCGCGCAATGAATACGGGTACAAATGCCTTATAAGTGCCATGCAGGAGGCCGGTGATTATGTCGTTTCGCTCAATGAAACACGAGTAGATATCGAATCGGGTCTTGAAAGAAAGGAGACGAAGCTCTTTGACACTCATGTTTTCGAGGAGGCATGGTCCAATGCCTGCATTCACAACAAGTGGGTCAGAAATGTTCCTCCTGCCGTTTACATCTTCGATGACAGGATTGAGATCATATCCACAGGAGGTCTTCCTTACGGTTATACGGAAGATGATTTCTACAGCGGAGTCTCCCGTCCGGTGAATCCCGGACTATTCAAGATTATGGGCCAGCTTAATATGATAGAGCAGACTGGACACGGCAATCTTGTGATTGTCGACAGATACGGCAAGGGAGCCTTCAGTATAAGGGAGAATTACATCACGGTCACAATACCTTTTGCATTCACGCCTTCCATGAAGCAGGTCGATGTCACAGGATTGTCTCCCGCCGAGACAAGGGTTCTGACGGCATTGAAAGACAATCCGACATTTACAATGAAGGACCTCGCCGTTTTCTGCGGACTTGGAACAACAAGGGTAGGACAGATTACCAGGAAGTTGAAAGAAATCGGGAAACTCGAGAGAGTCGGCTCGAGGAAGGACGGCTACTGGAAAGTCATATAGCAGGAGAAAACAGACGTCCCCTTACGTTTTTGCCAGTCCCATATGTAAAAAAAGTTGAAAAACAACAAATTCGGGGTTAATCTAGATAATGTAAGGGTTGTGGAAATGGGGAAAAGTTCAGATAACTCTAATTTATATAACAAGTTAGCTATAGGGGGGGGTATTCCTCCCCGGTTTCTGACACAACTTTAACCATTTCAGGTGGAAAGAGAGCGGTCATAAGAGCAAAGAGAGCTCTTGTGTTCTGCCTCCTTTTTTTGTCGGCCGCAGTCTCCCTCTATTCATCCCAGATAGCATGGTCATGGAAGAACCCCGGAGAAAGTGTGGGGTATTACCGCTATCAGCTGAACGGCGAGAGCGATGGAAAATGGACAGTCATCGACGGCAGCGTTGAAAGCGTGATTCTTCCCTCGTCGGGCCGCAACGTCCTTCATATCCAGGCATCGTATGACGGAGACGTGTGGTCGGAGAGTGCAG
>CAVDOI010000161.1:0-4706 GCA_963610485.1 Lachnospiraceae bacterium | reverse complement strand
GCCGTGCAACACCGTCGTTTTTGTCACTGGTCTTATTATTATTGTCAATCGGCGTCAGATATATGGACGGCGGCATGACAATCCCGATACACTTCCATTAAATAATTATTTATCTATTAGAGATGGAGGTTGAAATGAAAGGTTTTGCCATGAAATGCATCGGCTCCACAGGCTGGGTCGAGAAGGATATTCCGTCATGCGGTCCGCTTGACGCAATAGTGAGGCCGCTTGCTGTCGCACCCTGCACATCGGATGTGCACACAGTATGGGAGGGAGCAATAGGAGAGAGAAAGGACATGATCCTCGGCCACGAAGCCGTAGGGGAGGTTGTGGAGGTCGGATCCCTTGTGAGGGATTTCAAAAAGGGGGACAAGGTCCTCATTACTGCGATAACACCGGACTGGAACTCTCTCGAGGCACAGGACGGCTATTCGATGCATTCGGGAGGAATGCTATCCGGATGGAAGTTCTCCAACTTCAAGGACGGTGTCTTTGCTGAGTATTTCCATGTCAACGATGCAGACGGCAACCTTGCCCGTCTCCCGGAGGGGATGGATCTCGGTGCTGCTGTGATGATAGCCGATATGATTCCCACAGGCTTCCACGGAGCAGAACTTGCAGATATCGCATTCGGCGATACGGTGGCAGTCATAGGAATAGGCCCTGTCGGACTCATGTCAGTCGCCGCCTCCGCCATCCGCGGTGCTTCCGATATCTACGCAGTGGGTTCGAGGAAGAACTGCTGTGACCTTGCACTCGAGTTCGGGGCAACGGATATCATCAACTACAAGAACGGCGGCATCATCGAGCAGATAATGGATAAGACCAAAGGACGCGGCGTCGACAAGGTGATCGTTGCAGGCGGAGACAACGACACATTCATAGATGCCGTTACGATAGTGAAGCCCGGCGGAATCATCGGCAACGTCAATTATCTTGGAGAAGGGGACACCATCCCGATTCCGAGACTCAGGTGGGGCTGTGGAATGGGACACAAGGAGATCAGAGGCGGCCTGATGCCCGGAGGCAGACTCCGTGCCGAAAAGCTGGCGAGGCTTATCATGACGAAGAGAATCCATCCGGAGAAACTCATTACCCACACATTCCGGGGCCTTGAGAATGTAGAGCCTGCATTGATGCTCATGAAGGACAAGCCGGGTGACCTCATTAAGCCGCTTGTCATCATCTGAGGATAGACAACAAAACAGTGTGAATGCGGACTGGCAACATCTACTGCCGGAGCCGCATCTTCTTTTTGATGCCGTAATTACTGCCGAGAGGGAAAAAACAGTTTCCTCTGAGGCCAGTAAATGCCGTGTTATGTTTCGAATGAAATAAGAGCGATACTCAGCACAGCAAAGAATGTACAGAACGGGACGAAGATAAGGCCTTATATCTGTCGACTGTTGGGTTGAACAGAACAGAATTACTCTGTTTTCGATGGGACTAAACTGAGATGTACTTGGGTGGTATCATGGGTGGTATCATGGGTGTGTATCATGGGTGGTGTCATGGGTGGTATCATGTTCTCTTTCCTCCCATGATGTGTCTTCTGTGCCCCAGTTTTTGTTCTTGAGGCTTATGTAGAGCATGAATTCGGACTGCATATTCTCAGGCTCGGGAAGACCTGCGCTCCACATATCTCTGCAGATACGTTTGACACCTTCTTTGATTTCCTTCACGAGGGAATACTCATTCAGGGGTTCGAAAATCTTCGGGTTGCATGAGAAGTGGTATTCACTTTCAAATGCGAATTCGCATTTCGAAGTAAAACCCCGGCATTCTGCTTCAAATACAAGATTCCGGAGTTATGATTGAAAATGGACTCATCCACTGTATATCCCGCCTCAGAACCACTCAGGCGGGATTATATCCCTCTCAGGTCATCTCCTCTATATGATAGATATACTCCAGAGTCGACAGGGCCTTTATGATCTCGACATGGGTCTTGAACTTCTTGAGTTCGGCCGCCGTTATTGTCAGTGTGATAGTATACACAGAGAGTCCCGAGCCCCTGTATGCGGGGTTGTTCTCTATGTCATCGATCCTCAGTCCCAGCTCCCTGCATACAGATACGAAGTCCTGGAGATTCTCGCTCTCCTTGAGTTCGAGGTGAACCTCGAAGTGGCCCGATCTGTTCTTGAGATATCTTTCGAACGGAGGAAAGAGGGCGACTATGACAATGAGGAACAGAAATATTATCACTGTCATGGTATATAGGCCGAAGCCCGATGAGAAGCCCATGAATACCGTTGCCCAGAGACATGCCGATGTCGTCAGTCCCTTGATCTGGCTGCGTGACGAGAAGAGGAGCGAGTTGACGCTTATCAGCGCAACTGCTACCACCGTCATCGCAGAAAGCAGGGGGATGGACGATGAGAGGATGAGATCGAGGAGGGCGGCCGAAGTCGAGGCAAAGGCTATGAGGACGAATGTCCTGAGCCCTGCCGAATGACGCTTCGAGGAGCGCTCGCAGCCGAGTGCGAATGAAAGGGCAAGCGAGAGGCAGAGTCTCAATACGACCGAGCCTATTGTCATCGTATATGCCCACTCCCCGAGATTCACTGCTATGGGATCAAGCATTATTATTCTTTCAAGTCCAGTCATTATCTCAACCTCCTGTTCCTTCCCAGCGACGTCATTGTCCTGTCGCTCTCGTATGCACCTTCGGAGAAGGCGGCTTCCTCCTCCTCGAGCTCCGTCCTGTGCTTTGGAAGCTCGCTCTGTATCTTGTGAATCCTTTCAATGAGGAGCTCAAGCTCGCTCTTTCCTTTCGTATCTTCTATCACGGCTATGTCCTCCAGTTTGTTAGAGTATGCTCCCGAGAGATAGAGCGAGAGCTTTGCGCACCCCGGTCCTATGAGCTCGTAGAGGACGGAGGATGCAAGTATTATGGTTTCGAGGTCCTCACCGTAGCTGCCACCGAGGACTCTCGCTCCGAGGGATGCAAGTCCTATTGCAACACCTGCCTGCGGGATAAGGGCAAGTCCCAGGTAGTTCCGGACCTTCCTGTCCTTCTTCGTGAGAAGACAACCGAGGAAGGCTCCTGCATACTTACCGATGATACGCACGAGGAAGTAGATGACGCCGACTGTCAGGAGCGATACCGAGGCTACCTTCTCGCTGGAGGAGAAGAGGGACCCCAGGTCGAAGTTGAGTCCCGACCTCACGAAGAAGAGAAGGAGAATCGGCGGGGAGAAGTAATTGAGCTGCTTGAAGAGCCTCTCGTCCTTCGTGATGTTTATATAGACCATACCCATACTCATGCATCCCAGAAGCGGTGATACGTCAAACAGTGTGCAGATACCGCAGAATGTGAAGAGGATGGCTATCGAGACGATGAGTCTGTTGTCAGTGCTTCTGTTATGAAGAAGGAGCTTCAAGAGGTACCCGAAACCTCCGCCGAGAGCAAAGACAAGCGTGTTCGTCAGAAGCGGCGTTATGATCGAGAGTGCCGATATGCTCCCGACGCTGCTCGTCATCGCAAGTGATATCGCAACAGAGAAGGCGACAAGCCCAACGACGTCGTCGAGGGCGACGACCTGCAGCAGGGTGTCGACGAAGTCGCCCTTCGCCCCGGTCTGTCTTATCGTCATGACGGTGCTCGCCGGCGCCGTCGCCGCCGCGAGAGCCCCCAGCACAAGCGAGAAGCCCCTGTCGAGCCCGAGGATTCCCCACGTGACGATGAAGACGAGAATCGAGGCGAGTATGGATTCGAGGACCGTGATAACGACAACCCTGATGCCGTTCTTCTTCAGTGTTTCGAACTCGAAGTATTCACCTGTGGAGAATGCGATGAAGGAGAGAGCTATATCTGCAATGAAGTCCATTCCCGATATCACGGACGTAGGGATTACATTGAGAACATACGGTCCCAGTGTTATTCCCGCAAGGATATAGCCAGTGACGTTCGGGAGTCTCAGCCTCTTTGTTATGCGGGTGAAGAGGAAGCCTCCCAGGAGCATCAGGGATATCGAGCTGATGATGATGGAAACATCTGATGTTATGTTCAGCATCTCGAAGAGCGGTGTCGTATTCATAGGACAGCCTCCCCGGAAGAAAGCGCCTCGGAGTTCTCGAATATGATCAGGGCAATCAGGGTAAGGCTGAAGAGCCTTGTGAAGAAAAGGGAGAGAAGCGAGAAGACCATCTCCCCGACGTTTCTGAAATCATTGAGCCTGATGAAACCGAACTTCAGAGAAAGAAGGATGGTATAAACAAGCGCACAGAGGATGAAATACTCCTTTGTAAGATTAAGCTCCGGTATGATGATGTCGACGGCGACGGCAATTGCCAGCGATAAGAGCGAGAATGCAATATTAGCTAAAAGGAGTCCCCCCTTTCCTTCTTTCTCTTTAACTGAAAAGAGAAATGAGGAAAGAGAAGAATCTGACAGATTCAGCTCGTTCTTCATCTTCTTATATGAACCTGCGAAAGGAAAAAGATGCCAGAATTTATAGCGGATTGTTGATGATAATACTTCTTTAGCGTTCATAACGAGCCCTCCGTTTGTATGATGACAAATAATAGGAGGGTAAAATAATAAATGCAAATTATATTATTTCATGTTTCGATAAATAAAAATTATCAGAAACGGAAACTATGATGACATAAGAATTCAATATGGCAGAAAAGGAAACACCAGGATTCACAAAGAGCAGCTACTGACTAAGATAAAAGCTGGTTTTTCAAGATTAATATCTAAC
>CAVDOI010000160.1:0-4747 GCA_963610485.1 Lachnospiraceae bacterium | reverse complement strand
TGTCTGTTTCATAGCTTTTTGTAGTTGTCAAGGATTATTAGATGCGTTTCTCCTAGAGGTAGATGGTTTCCTTTTCTCTACTGATTTCTTTAAGTGTCTGCAGGGGAGTATCATCACCGAGAATGCGTCTGACGCACATGTAGTCCGTCATTCCCATCATCGAGTCGTACTCGGTGTCGGAGAATGAGCGTCCCCTGTACTTTTTCGATATCTCATTCCAGGCATCCCTGTTCTCCCTGTAGTCGAAGTACAGGGTGCCGTTGTAGTCGAAGACTACTGCCTCAGCGGTCTTCAATCGGGGTGACCTCCCTCTCGGGGAATCCCGTATAGACCTGTCTCGGGCGTCCGATCTTCATGTACTCGTCATGCTTCCACTCGAGGTAATGTGCTATCCAGCCGGGGAGCCTTCCCATTGCGAACATCACCGTATAGAGGTTTGCCGGGATCCCCAGCATCCTGAATGTGATACCCGTGTAGAAGTCGACGTTGGGGTAGAGGTGGCGCGAGACGAAGTAGTCGTCGTGCGTCGCCTTCTCCTCGAGTTCCATCGCGATGTCGAGAAGGGAGTCGTGCCTGTGTGTCGACTCCATGACTTCGAGGCATATCTTCTTCGCAATCTTCGCCCTCGGGTCGAATGTCTTGTAGACCCTGTGGCCGAAGCCCGAGAGGCGGAACGAATCGCCCCTGTCCTTTGCCTTCCTTATCACATCATCGATCGATAGATTGTCGTTCTTGATACGCGTCAGCATGTTCATGACTTCCATGTTGGCGCCTCCGTGCCTGGGGCCCCAGAGTGCGCAGCACCCTGCTGCGACTGCGGCGTAGAGGTTGGCCTCAGAGGAGCCGACAAGCCTGACAGCCGTAGTCGAGCAATTCTGCTCGTGGTCGGCATGGATGATGAGAAGCTGATTGAGGGCCTTTACATGGACGGGGTCGGGTGTGTAGTTGTTGACGGAGGTGTGGAACATCATGTTTAAAAAGTTCTCGCAGTACGAATACTCGTACTTCGGCTCGAGGAACTCCGTTCCCTCCATCTGGCGGTATGTGTAGGCTGCTATCGTTCTCATCTTACTGAGGAGTCTTGTAACCGTAAGGTCTATGTTCTCCTCAGGGTCCCTTTCGTCGAGCTCGGGATAGAAGGCCGAGAGCGACGCAACCATGGCAACGAGTATGCTCATCGGGTGTGCAGATGCCGGGTATGCCCGCAGGAACTCCTTCATGTTGACATGTAACAGGGAATGCCTGTTCAACAGCTCCTGATAGCGCTGTCTTTCCTCGAGCGTCGGCAGAAAGCCCTTCACCATGAGGAAGGCTACTTCGATGAAGTCGCACTTCGCCACCAGATCCTCGATGGAGTAGCCGCGGTAGCGGAGAATTCCCTTCTCTCCGTCGACATAGCATATCGAGGACATGCAGGATCCGGTGTTCATGAAGCCCGGGTCATATGTTATGTAGCCCGTCGAGGATCGCAGCTTCGATATGTCGAGAGAGGGGCCTCCGAGGTTGTCGTGGATGACGTCAAGTCCCAGCTCCCGTCCGTCTTCAAGTATAAGCTTTGCCTTGTTTCTGTCTATCGTCATCCTCTGCCTCCTGTTTTTAAGGTTGTTCTACTTATTATTCATCTGTTAAAAGTGTATTATAGACAAAAAGAGGTACGAGGTTCAAATGGAAGATATCAAAATCAGCGAGGAAGAGATTGTAGACATGGCGGACTTCTTCAAGGTCTTCGGAGATCCCACGAGGCTGAGGATCCTCTTCGACCTCTGGACTAACGGGGAGGTGGGTGTCAACGCAATATCCGAACACCTCTCGATAAGTCAGAGCGCGGTATCGCAGCAATTAAAGCTCTTACGCGCTTCAAGGCTCGTGAGATTCAGAAAGGACGGAAGGAATATCCTCTACCGTCTCTCCGACGATCACATCACTAAGATTCTCCAGCTCGGCCTCGAGCACTACGACGAGCTCTTAGGCTGAAAGAGGGCGAGTATCCTCAAAAGGGGAAGGCCGACGACTGTCGCCCAGTCACCGTCAATTCTGTCGACGAGGGTGTATCCCGTCTTCTGGAGACGGTAGCCCCCTGCGGCTCCCTTCCATTCGCCCGTATCGAGATAGGCTTCTATCATATCATCCGTAAGGTTATGAAAGAGAACATCTGCGGTATCACAGAAGGTGATGATGCCCCTCTTTCCGGGAATGTAGAGCGAACATCCCGTGTAGACCTTCTGGACTCTCCCGGAGAGGTGCCTCAGCATCATTTCCGCGTTGTTCCTGTCCTTCGGCTTTCCGAGAAGGGCGTCGTCTATTTTTACAAGTGTGTCGGCACTGACTGCGGGTGTATCGGGGACGAAGGAAGGGGACGAGAGGTACGCCTCCATCTTGACGCGTGCGTTCTTTTCCATCGCCTCACTCGTCTCCATTCCATCAGTCGATTCGTCGGCGTCGGGTGTGAAAGTCGTGACATGTATCCCGCATTCCTCGAGAAGCTTTCTTCTGTTGGGGGAGGAGGACGCAAGAACTACGGATGGAAGTATTCTCCCGAGTTCAAGCTGTCTTTCTGTGGGCTCTATTATTCTATCCATTCTGGAGCTTCTCCTTCTCCTCTTCCTTCTCGAGCCATTCCTCCTCGAGCTTTTCCTTCTCCTCTTCCTTCTTTGCCTTCTCCTCGAGTACGGCCTTTATCCTTGCGGCGACGGAGTAGACATCACACTTTGCCGACTCCTCCTCGAGGAGTGCTATCTCCTCCTCGAGTTTTCCGATTTTAAGTGTTATTGCATCGAGCTCGCGCGAGAGGGAGTTTATCCTGTTCTTCTTCGCCTTGTTCTCCTCGTAGGAGGAGGGGGCCTTCACAGCCGGCTTCTCCTCCTTCGCCTTCTCCCTCTTCACGGCCCACTGTGCTTCCTTCTCCTCGATCTTGCGCTCGAAGTATTCGTAGTCGCCGTCGAAGAACTCGGGTCCTTCATCGGATATATAGAGGATCCTTGTTGCAAGGTTGCGTATGAAGTGCTTGTCGTGTGATACGAATACGACCGTCCCCTCATACTTCTTTATCGCCTCGAGGAGCATCTCCTTCGAGTTTATATCGAGATGGTTGGTCGGCTCGTCGAGTAGAAGAAGGTTGGAGGGATGGATGAGAATCTTCAATAGTGCAAGTCTCGACTTCTCTCCGCCGGATAGCACCTTCACCTTCTTGAAGACATCGTCGTCCGAGAAGAGGAAGCACCCGAGGAGATTCCTCAGCCTCGGCTGGTCCTCTGTAGTTGCGACAGTCTCGAGCTCCTCGATGAGGTTGTTCTCTCCGTTGAGTGTATTTTCGGTATCTTGTGCAAAATAGCCTTTGTTGACGCCGTTTCCTTCTTTAATTTCGCCCGAGTAGACGCCGTCGGCTCCGGCAAGCATCCTCAGAAGCGTCGACTTACCCTTACCGTTACGTCCCGTGACGGCAAGGCGTTCGCCTTTCTTCACAAGGCATGAGAAGTCTGAGTATATCACATTGTCGCCGTACGCCTTCGAAAGGTGTTCAACCTTGAGTACTTCGTTTGCCGAGTGGGGACAGGGCGGGAATTTGAAATGGAGCTTTTTAAGGTGTCCCGGTATCTCGATACGTTCGATTCTGTCGAGCATCTTGATCCTCGACTGGACCTGCTTCGCCTTCGTGGCCTTGTAGCGGAAGCGCTCGATGAACTCCTCAGTCCTCTCGATCTCCTCCTCCTGCCGCTCGGCCTTCTTCACGAGTTCCTTTATCTCCATCTCCCTTGTTTCGAGGTACTTCGAGTAGTTTCCGCTGTAGCGGGTGAGCCTGCCGTTGAATAGTTCATATACCTCGGTGACAAGATCATCCAGAAAGTCCTGGTCGTGTGATACTATCATGAGACCGCCGTTGAAGGACCTGAGATAGCCCTCGAGCCACGTCAGTGCCTCGATATCGAGATAGTTCGTAGGTTCGTCGAGAAATAGGAAGTCGGGATTCTCGACGAGTATCCTTGCAAGCGCCGCCCTCATCTGATAGCCGCCGGAGAATTCCTCGCTCGGTCTTGTAAAGTCTGTCTTTGTAAAGCCGAGACCGAGGAGTATTGTCTCGATTCTCGTACGCCTGTCATAGTAGCCCGAGTCGAGGAGAATGTCATGGATTGCGCCGATCCTCTCAGCTGCGGCCATCGCTCCCTCTCCGCCTTTCTCGGCCTTCCTTCCTTCCTCTTCGAGTTCTTCCGTCAGGGATGAAAAGCGTGCATAGCCTTCCTCAGCTATCTCATAGATGGTGTTCTTACCAAGAACTACATCCGACTGCTGTAGGTAGGAGAATCTGCATCCTTTTGTTATCGAGAGGGAGATGCTGTCCGGAGTAATGAGTCCCGTCAGTGCTTTCAGAAGCGTGGTTTTTCCGCTGCCGTTCGCACCGCAGAGGCAGGCCCTCGTCTTTTCGTTCATGTTGAACTGTATGTCTTTTAGTATTTCCCTGTCTCCGAATGATAGGCGGAGGGAAGTCAGCTGCAGATTCTTCATAATTACTCCCCAAGGAGTTTAACTGTTAATTCTTCTTTGAGGAAGATAGGACAGTGAAAAGGGAGGTGTGTACAGCTCGCTTTCTTTATCTGCTGAGCTTAATGCTCCTCTGCGGCAAGCGGCTATCTTCGAACATAACATCAATATATTGCGGTAATGCATTTTCCATCAAACTCTACATTTTCAATAATAAAAACAGAACTACCCCGTGTTTTGTTCGACTTTTTCAGATGTTCAATATCCTGGC
>CAVDOI010000159.1:0-4849 GCA_963610485.1 Lachnospiraceae bacterium | reverse complement strand
GGAGAGAGGGGGCGTCCCCTCTCTTTTTTCGGTGAAAAAAATGAAGAAAAGAAACAAACTGACAACATCCGACTGGCTTTTGGCACTGGCAGTCACATACACAGTCATATCGGTAACGATGAACATCTTCTGCATGAAGGCCCTCTCCTTCGGCACGGGCATCATAATCTGCGACGGAGGACTTCTCATAAGCTGGGGAATCTTCCTCATAAGCAACGTCATAGTCGAAGTATGGGGCGAGGAGAAAAGCCTCAAGGTGATCAACATCGCGGCCGTAGTATCCTTCGGCGCCATGATAATCGGACGGCTCATAGTCTTCATTCCGACACTCCCCGAGTACGAGAGTCAGGCCGCATCCTATGCCCGGATATTCTCGAACGGTCCGAGAACGATAATCTCCTCGGTCACCGCATTCTGGATCGGCAACATCATCAATGTCGAAATAATCGACAGGATGAAGAAGAAGGCCGTAGCCGGAAACAGCGACAGCGGGCTGAAATTCTTCTTCCGTGCGTCATTCTCGACACTTGTCGGACAGCTTCTGGACAACGCCGTCTTCATGACACTTGCATTCGCGCCCGTCGGCCTCTCACTCTACGAGATGGCATGGAAGGACATCCTCTCATCCGTTCTCTCGGGAACCGTGATCGAGCTTCTCGTCGAATCTTCCTTCGTTCCGCTGATTACGATTCCCCTTACCCGCCACATACAGAAGATAAAGGAGGGAGAGGATGCATAATGTCCTGATTACCGGAACAAGCCGCGGAATCGGCCGCGAGACGGCCCTTCTCTTTCTCGAGAACGGCTGCAGAGTATACGGCCTCGACATAAATGAGGCGACGATAAAGGACGATGACTACCGCCACTACCAGTGCGACGTTTCCGATGAAACCACCCTTCCGGATATAGATGACGTCGATTTTCTCGTCAACGCCGCAGGAGTGCAGAACAGCGGGAACGACATAGCCGTGAATCTCTCCGGGACAATAAACGTAACGGAAAAATACGGCGTAAGAGAAGGCATAAGGGCCGTCGTGAATATTGCCTCGGCATCGGCTCATACAGGGGCCGAATACCCTGCATACTCGGCATCCAAGGGCGGGATAATATCATACACGCGGAATGTCGCAATAAGGATCGCCCCCTATGGCGCCACATGCAACAGCATATCTCCCGGAGGTGTTCTCACAGCCTCCAACAGGCCGGTAATTGAAGATGAGAAACTCTGGAGTGAGATAATGGCCCTCACGCCCCTTAAAAAGTGGGCGACGGAGAGGGAGATTGCCCGGTGGATATACTTCATCGCCGTAGTCAACAGATCCATGAGCGGCGAGGATGTGCTCGTCGACAACGGGGAGAGCAGGCTCAGAGGATGCTTCATCTGGCCGGACGAGCAATGAAAAAAGGCCTCCGGACTAAACGGAAGCCTTTCTCAGCATCAGTGAATAAGCCTTATTTTGCGCCCATCGACTTCAGAAGATTTACGATGTAGGTCTTCTTCACAGCCTTTGCATACTCGAGGACGGAGTGTCCCTGCCAGTCTGTTGCGTTGATGTCAGCACCGCGCTTGATGAGCTCTGTCGTGATCTTTGTCTCGTCGTTGGTGTTGACTGCGAGGATGAGAGCCGTCTCTCCGAGATAGTTCTTGCATTCGAGATCCGCACCGGCTTCAAGCAGTGCATCGATGACCTTCGGGTTCTTCGAGCAGTTTGCAGCGAGGTGGAGTGAATTCGATTTGTATTTCGGCTCGCATTCGTGGATATCGCCGCCGTCTGTGATAAGTTCCTTCAGGACAGCAACCGAATGGTTGTACTGGGAAGCAAGCATGACAGGGGAAAGACCCCACTCGTTATGGCAGTTGACATCTGCTCCCTTCTCAATCAGCTCCTTGATATCTCTTGCCTTTGTAGCGGAAACAGCAGCCTGAAGAAGCTTCTTGTTCACTGAATCATTTGTTTTTGACATATGTAGTCATCTCCCTATATATAAATAATGAATTACAAAGTTTTTTTTGTAAAGTGAAAGATATGAAAAGTAGCAGATTTTTTTTGGATAATTGCTACTTATTAAAGAAGATACAAGGTAAGCCTTAGAAAAAGTGCCGTTTTACACCATTTCTTTTCTTTCTTGTCGTGTGTGAATAACTCGTTATAATGATTTCATGTTGGATTTAGATATCATAAGAAAAGTACCGAAAGTTGAACTCCACGAACATCTCGACGGAGGCCTGAGGCCCGAGACCATCATCAAACTCTCTGAAGAGAGGGACCTCCCGCTCCCGTCAAAGGATCCAATGGAATTGAAGAACTGGTTCATTCAGGGATGCCTCAAGAAATCCCTTACACTCTATCTCGAAACATTCCGCTACACGACGCAGGTCATGCAGGACAAAGAGGGACTCTTCAGAGTGGCGAAGGAGGAGATTCTGGACCTTGCGAAGGAGAACGTCGTCTACGCCGAAATCCGGTTCGCCCCCAATCTCCACACCCAGAAGGGGCTCAACCTCGAGGAGGTCGTGACAACGGTCCTGAGAGGACTCGAGGCGGGTAAGAAGGAGACAGGCATGGAGTACGGCCTCATCCTCTGCGCAATGCGTAACGAGAGTCCCGTCACATCCCTCGAGATTGCAGAACTCGCAGTCGCCTTCTCCGACCGCGGCGTCGTGGGCTTCGACCTTGCAGGGGACGAATGCGGACACCCTGCAAAGAAGCACATAGAAGCTTTCAACTACATCAGAAGCAAGAACTTCAACATCACCATACATGCCGGAGAGGCGTTCGGCCTCGAATCAATATGGCAGGCCATCCAGCTCTGCCACGCCGACAGAATCGGGCACGGCACGAGACTTGTCGAAGATATGACGATCGAGAACGGCGAGATACTCAAGATGGGAAGCCTCGCAAACTACGTCGAAGACAAACGTATCCCGCTTGAGATGTGTCTCTCGTCAAATGTCGGCACAGGCGCCGTTGCGTCCTATGAGGAGCATCCCTTCCCTATCTTCTTCAGAAACCACTTCAGGGTATTCCTATGCTCGGACAACCGTCTGATGAGTGACACCAGCCTTACCAAGGAGATGAGCATCGCAGTCGAGAAGTACGGCATGGACCTCAAGGACCTCGAGAAGATCACCATCAATGCGATGAAGAGCGCCTTCATCCATCACAACGAGAAGCTTGATCTCATATACAATGTGATAAAGAAACAGTATGCGGATATCCGCTACGAATACGGTCTCTGATCTTCAGCTCTCCGCCTCAGGAGAGCTTTCCTTTATCCAGTCGGCCCTCAGAAGTCTGAGCTTCATGAGTATCTCCTTCTTCTTGTCGCTCTTAGCGAAGAAGAAGACGTCCGCAGCCTCCCAGACCGCGAATCCGCCGATGATGTTCACGGTGTCGGCGATGAGTCTGTTCTGGAATCCTTCGAGGAAATAGGAAAGCATGAGTACGACGACGCCGAAGAGGAGGAACGAGAGAATCTTGATCATGATCGTCCTGTACTCCCTGAGGTCCCTCTTTATGGCAAGTGAGAGATAGTTGAGATATACCTTCTTCACCCTGTCGAGGCTGCAGGATGCGGGAAGAACCACCCTCAAATCTTCAGTCGAGGATGAGGAGATGTCGTAAAGGTATTCAATGATCTCCCCCGAAGGCAGATCTTCGTTCACTGATGAGAAGAGCTCTGCGGAGGTGACTGTGACGTCAAGCTTCCCGTCGCTGTACCGGAGGACGTCCCGTATGGGCTTCGAGTTTTTAATCTCCCTCACAGCGTCACGGAATTTCATATGAGGCCCCACCTCTTGAGAGGATTGAGACGCATGCGCACTGCGGCATAGATCAGGGCGAAGAGAAGGCCGTAGAGGTGCACGAGGTGCGCCGTTCCGTCGGAGGCGAACTGTGCAAAGAATTCGATGAGGAAGTAGGCCGAAACAAGGACGGGTGCGCTTATGGGAATGACGGCGAAGAGCATGAGGCGCTGTCCGGGAAAGAGGACGGCAAAGAGATAGAGAAGCGCATACACCGATCCCGATGCGCCGAGTATGACGACGGCGTAGTTCCCGCTCACCCTGTATGTCAGGTAGGCCGCAATCCCTGAAAGCGTTCCTGTCAGAAGATAGAAGAGAAGGAATTCCCTGCTTCCTATCTCCCTCTCGATCACGGGGCCGAACATGAAGAGTGCAAACATATTCGAAAAGAGATGCCAGAACGAGGCATGGGAAAACATATATGTAAACACCTGCCAGTACCAGTGTCTGTAACGGACGAAGGCCGGGACAAGGGATATGTAGTATACAAGGTCCTCGAACACCGTGCCCGCAATAAACATTATGATATTGACAGCAACTATTATGACCCAGGTGTTTGCATTGACGTATCTGAACTGACGGTTGATTATCGAATTTCTCACATGGGACAGTATAACAGAAAAAGAGGCTTTTTCTATATGTAAAACAGAGTACCACTTCCATAGGATAGCTTGCTCCCGCATGGTGGTGGGTGAATGTCCCTGGATATATGTTTAGAAACAGTCGTGATTTGTGGCGCAATTTGTGCTACAATGATATTAGAGGGGAGAGAGTATCGGATGTATTGCACAACGAGAACAGTTATCAAACAAGGCCATCCATTGTACGGATATTGTCTCTCGCAGACCTCGGCATCAAAACTTCTGTATAACGCCGCCCTCTTCAGACTTCGTAACCATTTCACAGCATTCAGCAAGCCTTCTCTGACTGAAAACGAAGCCAGTGTTGAGCGTGAACTCGATACTCTCAGAGAAACCGGCTACAGAGTACCTGACTCTGCAGTCCTCTCGTACAGCACTCTGGAAAAGCTCATGAGGGTAACAC
>CAVDOI010000158.1:0-4869 GCA_963610485.1 Lachnospiraceae bacterium | reverse complement strand
CTTCACAAGACCGTAAACCAGAGATTCATGGAGGCTGGATTCCAATTCATCGCATATAAGAACTTTCCCGTTAACAATAATGTCAATAAGAGGACAAAGAATTGCAAAGAGCTTCTTTATGCCTGCCGATTCCTCCTGCATCAGATCCGTTTCAAAACTGTCATATACCACCTTTGCAGTTATGGCATCAACTTTGCTTTGAAGCAGAATGGATTTAAATTCATCTGATAGAAATGGCGGCAGTTCTGCTCCTTCCAGCTTTTTCTGATCAATCGAAACCCGGATGTCCTTTATTCCTGTTCCCAGTTCCGATAAGAATGCGATTACGGCCGCCTTCATCTTTGAATTCTGATTCATCTGATAAAGGGAATAGTTCATCCAGTTTTCCTGAGTTCCCGGACCATAAATGACAAGTTCATCGTTAAAAAATGAATATATATCCGCAATTTCCGGGACAGAGCTGAAGTTGGCAGCACAGGAAAGTAACAGACGGTTCGGCTTCAACACATCCTTACATGAAGAAAACTTTCCTCTGAACCTGCTTCCTGCACTGAAGTTTTCTCCATTCCGCTCATATATTTTTGTCTGCCTGTTATTCGGAAAGAAGTATAAATACTCATCAGAAATCAGCATGTTTTTCAGTGAAAATCCAAAGACATATCTTACACCCTTCGTTACAAACTGGATTTTATAAGTGCTCTCCTTTTCAAATCCATCCAGTTTGTGTGGCAGTTGACGAATTCCCTGTCCCGGCTGATGATTAATACTGCCGGTAACGAGATTCTTCACAAACGAAAATGCATCAACAAAATTGCTCTTACCCGAGCCGTTGGCACCGTAGATTACTGCAGACTTCAAAACCCTGACGCCTTCTGTTTCAAAGAGCCGCTCTTCATATGTGCCATCCTTTCCCGCGAGGGTGGAAAATAACACTTCATAGCGGATGGACCTGTGGTTTGAGACAGCAAATTCAAGCAGCATTGTTTATTCCTCTTTTCATAGATACTTGCAATTATAATATTGCATAACATACCGTTCAGCAAACGTTTTTGCTTGTTTTTCTGCAAATTTAATATTTAAATGGTAAAATAAGTATCTCGGGCATCAAGGACATATGGATGTAACAAATTATTCATAGTGCCCATCCGGCACGTCACTCATATAAGATGCCCATCAGGAGAATCTGCGCTTAGATGCCGTCGTCAAGAGCGGCAGAAGCTTTTGTATCATATGGTTACCGTATGAGCAGTCATTCGAAATTCTCGAATATCTGATTTCTTATCCAATTTCACTGCCGGCAGAACATACTTCCGGCAAACTCCAATCCGGCAGAAAACTGCGGCTTCTGCCTCTCAGAGGTGTTCTTAATCAGGCTTTCTCAATCCGGCCTGCATTCACATGCCGTGCCTTCCAGTGATTTCACAATCAGCTCCAAAACAGCTTGACGCATGCCGACAGAATGCAGGAATAGTTCAGGTACAACTCCCGACAAAACGCAGTTTCTCAGGTCGTTTCCCCGTATCCGTCGGGATTCTTCTTCTGCCAGTTCCATGAGGAGAGGCACATATCGTAGAGATTGTGCTTCGCCTTCCATCCGAGTTCCCTCCATGCCTTCTCGGGCGAGGAGTAGCATTCTGCTATGTCGCCGGGACGGCGGGGAGCGAAGACGTAGGGAATCTTCACGCCGCTTGCATTCTCGAATGCATGAACGACATCGAGTACCGAGTAGCCCTTCCCCGTTCCGAGGTTGTAGACAGAAACTCCCTTATTCTCCTCGATTGCCTTCAGGGCCTTCACATGGCCCTCTGCAAGGTCCGTCACATGGATGTAATCCCTGACTCCCGTGCCGTCTGGCGTCGGATAGTCGTTGCCGAAGACGGAAAGATGGTCCCTCTTTCCGACGGCGACCTGTGTGATGTACGGCATGAGGTTGTTCGGTATTCCGTTGGGGTTCTCCCCGATGAGTCCCGATTCGTGAGCCCCGATGGGATTGAAATATCTCAGAAGCACTACGTTCCAGGGCCCGGGATCCCCGGTCCTGATATCTGCGGTGTGGAGGGCCGTGAGGATATCTTCAAGCATGCTCTTCGTCTCGCCGTAGGGGTTCGTGCACTTTCCCTTGGGGCACTTCTCCGTAATCGGTATCTCGAAGGGGTCTCCATATACCGTGGCGGACGAGGAGAAGATGATGTTCTTGACGCCGTGCCTCCTCATCACGTCGACAAGTGTCAGCGTCCCCGTGATGTTGTTGTCGTAGTACTCCCAGGGCTTGAGGACACTCTCGCCCACGGCCTTGAGTCCCGCAAAATGTATGACTGCGTCGAAGCTGTTCTCGCAGAACACCTTCTCCAGTCCCTCTCGCGAGCGTATATCCACCTCATAGAACGGAATCTTCCTTCCCGTTATTCTCTCGACCCTCCTCAATGCCTCAGGAGATGAGTTCGAGAGATTGTCGAGGGAGACGACGCTGTGCCCCGCCTCTATGAGTGCTATCACGGTATGGGAACCGATGTAGCCTGTACCGCCTGTTACGAGAATGTTCATCCCTTTCCTCCTTATCTGACGCCCTTGAAATAGCCTTTTTCCCTTAGTGTTTCGACTATGGCCTCTACGGCCTTTTCCGCTTGTGACGATTCTTCGGCCTCGCTCATCACCCTGATGACGGGCTCCGTGCCGCTCGGGCGCACGAGAATACGGCCGCAGCCGTGAAGCTTCTTCGTCTCGTCCTCTATTCTCTTCTTCACCGCGCTGTCCTCCATGACGCTCTTCTTGTCGGATACCACGACGTTGACGAGCACCTGGGGGTAGTCCGTCATGTCGGATGAGAGTTCGAAGAGGCTCTTTCCCGTCTTCTTCATCACGGATGAGAGGACGAGAGAAGTCAGTATTCCGTCACCGGTGTTGAGATAGCGGCTCAGGATTATGTGGCCCGACTGCTCGCCTCCGATGACGCTGCCGTGCTCCATCATGTATTCATGGACGAAGCGGTCTCCGACCTTCGTCTGTGTATAGAGGATTCCCTTCTTCTCGAGTGCCTTGTACAGTCCCATGTTCGACATTACTGTCGTAACGACGGTATTGGTATCGAGTTCGCCCCTCTCCTTGAGGTATGTTCCGAGGATGTAGAGAATTCTGTCGCCGTTGATGACGGCTCCCGTCCTGTCGACTGCAATGCAGCGGTCGCTGTCGCCGTCGAATGCGAATGCTGCATCGAATCCCCCTTCGACTGTCTTCTTCACGAGTCCCTCGATATGTGTGGACCCCGCGTTCTTGTTGATGTTGGTTCCGTCGGGGGTGTTGTTGATGACGCTTACCTCGGCTCCGAGTCTTCTGAAGACCGCGGGAGCCAGCGCATAGGAAGCGCCGTTTGCCGTATCGAGAAGGATCCTCAGGCCGCTGAGATTTGTCTTTATGCACGACGAAAGGAATCCCGAGTACATTATCCTGGCATCCATGTAGTCGACGACGCGTCCGATCCTGTCCCGCTCCGCAAGCGGCAGGTCCCCGTCCCTGGCGGTGTCCCTGTCCATGTACTCCTCTACCTTCTCGAGAAAGCTGTCGTTCATCTTCTCGCCCAGCGATGAGAAGAGCTTTATGCCGTTCTCGTAGTAGGGATTGTGGGATGCGCTGATCATGATGCCGCAGTCGAAGAACTGCGTGCGTGTGATATATGAAACGCTCGGCGTCGTCGTGACGTGCATGTTGTACGCATCGGCTCCCGATGCGGCGATTCCGGCAAGAAGCGCGTACTCGAGCATGTAGCAGCTGAGACGGGTGTCCTTACCCACCAGGATCTTGGCGGAGTGAGGGCCGCGCGCTGACGAATAATACCATCCCAGAAAACGCCCTATGCGGTATGCGTGGTTGAATGTGAGTTCTACGTTTGCCTCTCCCCTGAAGCCGTCTGTTCCGAAATATTTCGGCATCTTATCTCTCCTCCTTTCCCGTTATGTCGTCTTCGTCCTTGAATATCGAGTAGGAAGGGATCACGCCCCTCACTCTCGAGAGCGGATAGATGTTGGTGTGGACACCTATGACGGCGCCGGGGCAGAGGACGCTGTTGCACCCCACTTCAACCCAGTCGCCCAGGAATGCACCGACCTTCCTTATGCCGCTTACGATCTTCTCCCCGTCCCTGTCGCGGATGACGACGTTGCTCTTGTCGGACTTGACGTTGGATGTGATGCTTCCCGCACCCATATGTGACTTGTACCCCAGTATGGAGTCTCCGACATAGTTGTAGTGCGGAACCTGCACCGAATCCGATATTATGACGTTCTTGAGCTCGACGGAGTTTCCGATGACACATCCGTTTCCGACAAGGGCACTCGAGCGGATGAAGGCACAGTGCCTCACCTCAGTCCCCTCCCCGATTATGCACGGCGAACCGATATATGCGGAGGGGAAGACCTTCGCCGTTTTGTGTATCCATACGTTCTCACTGACAAGGACGTAATCGTCCCCGAGCGTTCTCCCTATTTCGATTATGAGTTCCTTTATTCCCCCGAGCGCCTCCCACGGATAGCGGAAGGAGTGGATGTAAGAGGAGGCCAGCGAATGTCCTTCTTCATATAACTCTTTTGTCGTGTATATCATCTGTATTCCCCTGATTCATCTGTTGTCGTGGAAAAATGTACCACACTCAAAAGTGTAATACAACGTCTTTGTTATCTCCTCTGTCACTTTCGGGGCTGAATTCCACGTCCTCATGCATCAGAGAATTGAAGAGTATAAGGGTCCAACTGTGGCTGGAACATCTCTTTATTTCATCACACCCGGAAAAAATCTCAGAGCAGCGCTGCCATGTAGAGCGGAAGGTGGATGATATCGTCCTTGATCATTATATCCTTTGTGTAAAGAATATATGAG
>CAVDOI010000157.1:0-4932 GCA_963610485.1 Lachnospiraceae bacterium | reverse complement strand
AATACATCAGTCCATGTATTTATATTCATGCGATTTTTGTTTTGCAAAAACCTCTCTAATCTGATCAAATTTGAAATCAAAACAGAGATTTTCGGGTTAAACAAAACATATTTGAAAACAAAGCAGTCAGGAAGGGGATGAATGCATCAGATCCGATCGGGGAAGCAGTTTCAGCTTATGTTCGTTTTTGAACATGAAATACTGCCCGGCAGTGCGGGCAGTAATGTAGATTGTTTTATGGACGATCAGGCGTTTTCCTGAGCTTCCTTTTCTCTCTTCGCCTCTGCGATGACGTCGTCGGCGAGCTTGCCGTTGAGTGTCTCGTAGTGATCGAACTCGAGTTCGAAGGATCCTGATCCCTGAGTCATGCTCTTGAGGTCGATTGCGTAGGATCTGAGCTCCGCCATGGGAACTTCAGCCTTGACTGATGTGAGGTGTCCCATATCCTCCTGACCCAGGACCCTTCCTCTTCTTCCGGAGAGGTCGGAGAGGATTGCTCCGAGGTATTCCTGGTCGACGAAGACTTCGAGCTTGCAGAACGGTTCGAGGAGAACGCATCCGGCTTTTGCAAGTGCGACTTCCATTGCGCCCTTGGCGGCAAGCTTGAATGCCATTTCAGACGAGTCTACAGGATGCTCCTTGCCGTCGACGAGGTTTACGCCGATATCGACAAGAGGATAGCCTGCAAGATAGCCTTCCTCCATCTTCTCGTGGATACCCTTTTCGATGCCGGGGACATATCCCTTCGATACTGCACCGCCCTTGACGGTGTTCTCGAAGAAGTAGTACTGGCCTCTCTCGATGGGGTAGATCTCGATGACGACACGTCCGAACTGTCCGTGACCGCCCGACTGCTTCTTGTGCGAGTATTCGCTGAGACCGGACTTCTTCGTGATCGTCTCTCTGTATGCAATCTTCGGGACCTTCGTGTTGATCTGGATCTTCTGCTTGTCCTTGATCTTGTCGAGGATCATGTTGATATGGAGTTCACCCATACCGCCGATGATGGATTCCTTGGTCTCCTCGTTGTACTTCATCTCGAATGTGAGGTCCTCTTCCGTCACTCTATGGAGAGCGTCGTTCATCTTGTCCTCGCTCTTCTTGTCGGATGCGGAGATAGCAAGTTCGTAGATGGGCTGGGGGAGTCTGAGAGCCATGAACTTCAGCTTGGATGTCGGATCGCCGGTGAGGGTTGCGTTCGTTGCCGCGGGATCGAACTTCGTGATGATTCCGATGTCGCCTGCATTGAGTGCGTCGATTTCGACGAGCTTCTTTCCCACTGCCCTGTAGATCTTGCCCGGGCGCCCTTTCTTGCCGCTTTCGGGATTATAGAGGTCTGTGTCGGGACCGATTGTTCCGTTGACGACCTTGATGAAGCTGAGCTTACCCGAGAACTGGTCGATAGTCGTCTTGAAGACGTAAGCTTCCGGCGTCGACTTCGCGCCGATGGGGTAGTTACGTTCGACTGTACCGTCTTCCTTCGTGACGTACTCGCATACGCCTTCGGGTGTGGGGAAGTTGTTAGCGATGAAGTTCAGAAGAGAAGTCACTCCAGCGCCCTTGTCGGATGCGCCGACGAATACGGGTACGACGGAGTCGTTCTTCAGACCTTCTCTCAGTCCCGTTCTGATGTCATCATCGGAGAGGGTTCCTTCCTCGAAGTACTTTTCGATGAGCTCGTCGGTTCCTTCGGCTGCCTTTTCGATGAGTTCTTCCCTGTATGTGTTGACGTTGTCCTGGTATTCCGCCGGAACGTCGATTACTTCTTCCTTGCCGTTTTCCTTATAGATATATGCCTTGTTTTCGATGAGGTTGATGACACCCTTGAAATCTTCTGCATAGCCCATCGGGATTGTCACGGGAGCAAAGTTCGAGTGGAACTCTTCTGTGAGATTGTCCATGACTTCTCTCGAGTTCGCCCTCTCCTTGTCCATCTTGTTGATGAATACAGCTCTCGGCTTCTTTCTCTGGTCAAGCCTTCTCCAGAGCTTGATTGTCTCGATCTGAGCTCCGTCTCTGCCGTCAACAACCATTATGGCAGCTTCTGCTGTTCTGAACGAACAGATAGCTTCGCCTACGAAGTCTGCAGTACCCGGAGTATCGAGAATGTTGATAGTCTTGCCCATCCATGTCGTGGATGAAAGGGATGTGTGTACACTGATCTTGCGGGAGATTTCCTCTTCCGTGTAGTCGCTTACTGTCTTACCACTGTCTACCTTTTCTGCTTTTGCGATTGCTCCTGTATAGTAGAGCATCTGTTCAACAAGACTTGTCTTGCCAGTACCATTGTGTCCGATTACAGCAATGTTCCTGATTTCCTTTGTTTCAACGCTCATCATTACCTCCTTCACTTGTAATTAAGCATACTCCTACAATCATAAATGGGACGGAATTTGATTGTCAAAAAAAATTTTCACTTCAGCAAAGAAAAACTCACGATTTTTGAGGGGAAACGGCATTTTCCGCACTTTATTTTATTTGTCGCCCACGAAGCGACATCTCTACTCTTCAAAAAAGCTAAAGTCAGGATGTCCCGGGGAGATGAAAAGCGGCAGCAATATGAGCCGTGGACGGGGGAAAGCGAAGAAGGGGGACGACGGGGACTGTCTTATCTGAAAAACAGCGGGACATCTCCGCCGCTTTCATATTACTATAGGAGAAATGAAAAATGACAAGAGAAGAAAACATCCGTATCTTTGAAGACACCTATGCGGAATGCAGCAACAACTATGCGTTGAGGACTGCCGTAAGGGTATCTGTCAGAAAGCAGCATCTGATTCCTGAAGGAGAGGAATATACTCCGAAGGAAAGAATCGTCTACGACAGGAATGCGAAGATCATCGTATCGGACAAGCGGACGCTCGAGGCTGCCGGGTGCTACAGGGGGATGAAGACCGCCGTGCTCAACTTCGCATCCGCCGCTACTCCCGGAGGCGGAGTCAGAAAAGGCTCGTCGGCCCAGGAGGAGAGCCTCTGCCGCATATCGACACTATATCCATGCCTCCGCGAGAGGCGCCTCTGGGACGGCTTCTATTCCATCAGCAGGATGAGATGCGACAGAAGAAACAGAGACGACGTCATCTACACGCCCTCTGTCATCGTCTTCAGAAGTGACGACAATGATATGGAAAAGCTCAGCGAAAGCAAGTGGTACAGTGTGAATGTTCTTTCTGCTGCTGCTCCCGACCTGCGTGATCCGCGTCCCGGGGACTCTGACTACGGTGTGAGGCAGAAGAGAATAACTGGAAGCGAAATCTACACACTCCATTACAACAGGATGAAGCGCATTCTCGAAATAGCATCCGGGGAGGGCAATGAAGTCATCGTTCTCGGGGCCTTCGGCTGCGGTGCGTTCCGTAATCCTCCGGATGTAGTCGCCCGGGCTATGAGAGCGGCCGTCGAAGAATACATCCGCTTCTTCAGGACAATCGAGATTGCAGTCTATACGGCACCCGGACGGGACAGCGCCAACTATTCTGCATTCAGAAGTGCGTTCCTTCCGCTGATGTAGCCTCATATAACTCCCGGGAGAGTTTCATTTGAGTCAATATGATCATAACCTGAAAAGTTCTATGGGCCCAGAGCGGTAATGGGAACTACATAAACGCCGTCAGGACGTTGGAACGCAGCTCTGCACAGTCCGCATATCACACATAGGAAGTCAGGTTTTGATGATGTTTCCTTTTCAAATTTCCCGGACAGAGAAAGGAGAGAAAGCGCAGCCGCTTCAATCTGATTGAATCCCAGTTTGATTTCGATGAGGCCCCATCTTCCGTCGGGTAGTGAAACAACTGCATCGGCTTCATTATCCCTTTCATCATGATAATGATAAATTTTCCCGTTGTTTGCATCTGCATAAACTCTCAGATCATGGACACAGAGTGATTCGAAGAGATATCCGAATGTATTAGGATCTTTTCTCAGTGTCTCTTTTGAAGCTTCTATGGCGGCTGCAGCAAGAGATGGATCGGCGAAATGTCTTTTGGGACGTTTCAGAGATTTTACTGATGATCTGAGTTTGTTTTCAAAGGAAGGCTGGTCTTCTGTGAGAAAGATTCTTGAAAAAGAATCGAGATATTCAGATAGCGTGACAATAGATGAATTTCGGTATTCAGCTTCGAAATCTTCATTGAATTCCTCAAGGTCTTTCAGCAGGGATTTCTTGCTGGTCATATTGCTTTCCGAGCGGCCGAGTGCTCTGATAAGTGATTTGATCTTTCTTCTGTCGCGTCGAATGCCGTCACGTTTCTCCAGATCGTCGGGAATGTTGTCGAGATAATCTCTCGAAACCTGCATGGCATTCTCCAGAGTCATATCCTGAACTCCCGGCCATCCTCCCCGGAGAACATATTCAATGAGATCATCATATTGGGGTTCTGGAAAAGCCTGATCCCGGAGTGTATGATTAAAGAGATCCATTATACTTACTTTACCGTTTGACTTTCCCATTTCAAGGAGGGACATCGTCCTCATAGCTATCTTGCCTATTCGTCCTGTTCCGCTGTGCAGTATTCCTTTTGATGCAGGTGTTGATGAACCTGTTATCACGAAAAGACCTTTCTTCCCTGCCGCATCAACATGGAATTTGACAGCATCCCAGATAGAAGGTACAGTCTGCCATTCGTCAATCAAGCGTGGGTTCTCTCCCTGAAGAACAAGTTCCGGATTCATTTCAGCAAGTTTCCGATTCGCAAAATTTCCGGAAGAATCACCGAGATATGTTACCGAGACTACATGATTCAGACTTGTCCATGTTTTGCCACAGTACTTCGGACCTTCGACACAGACACATCCATATATGTTCATATAGCGTTCAATCTTCCTGTCGATTATTCTTTCTTTATATCCGTCTTGTGTAAGCAAAACAACCTCCTTGTATCATGTATGAACATGTTCAGGCACTGACTTTGTCGAAAATGAACAGTATTCAAT
>CAVDOI010000156.1:0-4984 GCA_963610485.1 Lachnospiraceae bacterium | reverse complement strand
AACCCGTCGATAACTTTTTTTACATCTTCCCCGTGGGTATCCTTATCAAGTGAAACGGTTTTTCCTACTTCAACATCAATACCATTAGCAACAACATTGGCAACAAACAAAACGTTATAATAGCTTGTAAGCCATTCTTCAGCTGTCGGTTCCTTGATCTCCTCAGCCTTGGGACTGCATGAAACAAAAAGCATTGCTGCTGCAATAAACAAAATAATAAATCTACGCATCTTTTTCTCCTATTTCGGAAAACAATGCTAACAGAGGGAACAGAAGAAAAAAAGTAAAAAGTCTTGGTAAAAAACATCATTTTAAAGGAGGCTCTTTTCCCTCCCTCCGGTTTGTCTGCTTTTACCGAACTGAACCTCCACCCTCTGACAGGCGGAGGCCGGATATTATTGACCGGGTGTGCAGAGTTAACACTTCGGTCTGTGGCTTACTCTTTTCTCAGCGCTTCCTCTATGATTTCGAGTGTGCCGTCGGGAACATCGCCGTAGGAGTAGATACAGTGGAGGGGGCATCCAGAGATCATGCCCTCGGCAGCTTCGCCCTTGAGGACGGTGTTGACGTCCGAGCCGTCGAGTGTCGAGATGAGGGCATTTGCATATTCACCGAGCCTGTCAAGTTTGTTGTGCTTCATGACTTCGCCCACAGTCGTTGCTTCGTCCACGATGAGAGGAAGGGGCTCCGAGAAGAGTTCTATCGGACGTGTGAGGACTATGTTGCGCGAGGAGAATCCCGCTTCGATGATATACCTACCCTTCTCGACATACCAGTCACCTATTTTCTCCTCCCAGTATGAGAAGTCCCTGCGTTTGAGAGTGAACGTAACGAGGGTGCTTTCGCCCTTTTTAAGCTTTACCTTCTCGAATGCTCTGAGTTCATGGAAGGGTCTGTTCTTTCCGCCCTTTATCTCGGGTCTTATGTAGAGCTGGACAACCGTACTTCCTCTCCTCCTGCCTGTATTGGTCACTGTGACGGTGACCGTGTAGTCCCTGTCACTGCGGTCTACGACCATGTCGGAGAGGGAGAACGTCGTGTATCCGAGTCCGTGGCCGAAGGGGAAGAGGACGTCCGTCTTCTTCGTATCGTAATAGCGGTAGCCGACAAAGACATCTTCGGCATAGACGGTATCTCTGCCGTCACCGGGATAGAAGAGGTATGTAGGGTTGTCTTCAAGCTTTACCGGATATGTTTCGCTGAGTCTCCCGCCGGGTTCCCTCTCGCCGCAGATGAGTGCGGCAACGGCTTCTCCGACAGCTTCTCCGGGGAGGTTCATCTCGAGTATTGCCTTCGCAGCAGCGGCAAAAGGCATTTCGACGGCGCTTCCGTTGAAGAGTACGATAATGCAGTCGGGGTTTATTCTGAGGGCCTTTTCAATGAAGTCGGTCTGACAGGAAGGAAGCTCAAGAGAATGTCTGTCGAATCCCTCGCTCTCCATCTCGTCTGTAAGGCCTGCGAATATGATGACCCTCTCCTTTCCTCTTATTGCATCGAGGGCCTCTCTCTCCCTCTCTTCGTCTCTCCCTCTTCCGTCTGTCTTCCAGCCGTCATAGTATGAGACGGGACCGTACTTCCGCATTTCCTCGAGAGGATTGGAAACCCTGTAGGGATTGACCCTGCTCGATCCTCCCCCCTGACAGCGGGGATGAAGTGCGAATGTCCCGACAACGACTGTCTCCTCACCCTTATCAAGCGGAAGAAGGCCGTCGTCATTCTTGAGAAGCACCGCCCCTTCCGCTGCAATATCGAGGGCGAGGGCGTGGCCTTCCTCCATATCGAAGGGAGTGTCGGACTTTACTGCATCATTACGGTCTATCCACCTCAGGAGACGCCGCACCGCCTCGTCGAGAACATCCATACCGAGGCGTCCCTCCTTGACGGCTTTAACTATCTCACGGTCTCTTATCCCTCCCGATGAGGGCATCTCAAGCTCTGTCCCCGCAATGAGAGAGAGTGTGCGGTCACACATTGCACCCCAGTCCGTCATGACAATGCCGTCGAAGCCCCACTCCTTTCTGAGTACTGTATCGAGAAGCCATCTGTTCTGGCACGAATATGTTCCGTTGATTCTGTTGTACGAGCACATGACAGTCCAGGGATGTGCCTCCCTGACGGTCATTTCGAAAGCGGGGAAGTAGATCTCCCTGAGAGCTCTTTCGGAGACATTCACACTCGTACTCATTCTCATATATTCCTGGTTGTTGGCGGCAAAATGCTTTACAGATACCCCGACGCCCTTCTCCTGTACGCCTCTGACATACGACGCGCTTATTGCTCCGGCGAGGAGTGGGTCTTCTGAAAGGTATTCGAAGTTACGGCCGCAGAGCGGTGTCCTCTTTATATTCACCGCAGGTCCGAGAAGCGTATGCAGGCCCTCTTCTGCCGCTTCCTCTCCGAGGGCACAGCCGAGGCGGTGTGCAAGAGAGGTGTTGAACGTCGAGGCAAGGCACGATCCTGTGGGATATGAGACGGCTTCGATGCTGGATCCCGGGTATGAGGGATCCTCTATCCTGAGGCCGCTTGGGCCGTCTGCGACCATCACGCTGTCGAGTCCCAGGCGATCCACGCTCTTCGTTCTCCAGTTGTCCTTTCCCGAGAGAAGGCCCGCCTTCTCCTCCAGTGTCATTTCATTTATAAGCTTTTCTATATCGAGTGACATAACTTTCCTCCTCCTCGATTGTAAACACAATCTCGATATCCTGTCGAAGAAAATCGGTGAGAGGTGGTTTTGAGAAGACGATTCTCCTCTTTTGGGTTATCTTTACGGTATGCGTAAGAAAAGTCTGATAATCATACTCGTTCTGGCCCTTCTCTCTCTCGGGTACATTGCATACACCTCGGCAGGACGGACAACAGTACCGTATACAACATTCGTCTCTGAAAGGGAGAACGGCGATGTAACATCCGTCACCCTCAGAAGCGACAAGATCACATACAGGAAAAGAAGCTCGAACGTGACATATTCGACGGACAATCCGTCGACTCCGACTCTCAAGGAGGAGCTTCTCCTCGAGGGTATAAGCGTGAAGGACGAGAGGGAGGACAGTCTGGAGAGCGTCCTCAACACAGTCTTCGACATTATCTTCTTCGGCCTCATCATATTCGGTATCTGTAAGCTCGTCGGCTACTCGACGAAGACGTTCCGCGTCGTCAGACACACCGGAGTCCGTTTTTCAGATATAGCGGGAATGTATGAGGAGAAGGAGGAGATACTCTCCGCCGTGAAAGCTCTCGAAGGAGGCAGAGGGACGACACGCCCCGTCAAGGGCATCATCCTCGAGGGGCCTCCCGGAAACGGAAAGACGCTCTTTGCCCGTGCACTTTCAGAGGAGTGCGGGGTCAGGTTCATAGCGGCGAAGGGTGCCGACTTCCAGGGCGCTGTCATGGGCCTCGGAGCCTTCAAGGTGAAGATGCTCTTCAACAAGGCAAGACGCATGAAGCCGTGCATCATCTTCATCGATGAATTCGATTCTATCGGTGAGAAACGTAACTATGCCGGAAGCGGAATCGACAAGGAGAACAACCGTATTCTGACGACTCTCCTCAACGAGATGGACGGCTTCCAGCCCCAGTCGAGAATTCTTGTCATCGCGGCGACGAACTCATTCGAGTCGCTGGATCCCGCCCTCATAAGACCGGGGCGCTTCGACCTCAAGTTCACAGTCCCCAACCCGGATGAGAAAACAAGAGCGGAGCTTGTGAAGCTCTATCTCAAATCAACTCCACTCATAGACGGCCTGAGTGAAGCTATGCTCGTATCTTTATTCGGAGGCCTCAGCTCGGCGGCCATCGAAGCGGTGATCAATGAAGCGAGAACCCTTGCGGAGAGAAAGGGAATGAACGGAATCGACCGCCGGACGATCGTCGAAGCTGCAAGGAAGACAGCCCTCACACTCAACACGAAGAGATAGTCCGGCAGAGACGGCAGCCTCACAAATGTATTACGCATGGAAAATAAATCTGTGGACAAAAGCTTATGTTCGGATATAATAAACTTACCGAACAGAAAGTTTATCTTCAGAAAGTTTATCATTGGAAAGTTTTCTGACAGCCGGAAGGAGCAGCAGGATGTTTATAGGACGGAAAAAGGAGCTGGCGTCTTTTGAGGACCTCTACAGGAGGGATGAAAGCTCATTGTCAATACTCTATGGAAGAAGAAGAGTCGGGAAGACACGCCTTGTGCAGGAGTTCATAAAAGGAAAGAGGACAATATTCTTCTCCGCCCAGGAAGGAGACGAGGAGAGTAATCTCATCGCCCTCTCGCATGCCATAGCAGGCCAGGATAAAACCCATTACCCTGTTTTCTCAACACTGAGCGAAGCTCTCGCATATATAGCGGATGAATCAAAGAAGGAAAAGATCGTTTTCTTCATTGATGAATACCCGTATCTTGTAAAGAGTCTCGGGAAGAAGGTTTCGTCAATTCTGCAGAACTATATCGATACATCCCTTTCCCTCTCCCGTCTGATGATCATTCTCTGCGGTTCCTCCGTCTCCTTCATGGAGGATGAAGTCCTTTCCGGTGCAAACCCGCTTTACGGCAGAGCGAAACTGATCATGAAGCTTCTGCCGTTGAAATACTATGAAACAGCCCTCTGGTTCCCGCACTATTCACCCGAAGAAAAGGCGGTGATGTACGGAGCGACGAACGGTATTCCGTACTATCTCAGCTGTATGAATCCGTCTCTTTCCCTCAAGGACAACCTGATCATGACTTTTTTCAGGCCGAATTCGATTCTCCTCTATGAGCAGGAATTCATTCTCAGACAGGAGATAAGCGACATCAGATCCTACCATGCCGTCCTTAATGCAATTGCAAACGGAAAGACGAAGTTCAACGAAATCTGTGATTCAACCAGAATCAACCCGGGCTTTGTCCTGAAAATACTCACCTTCCTGAAGGAACTGGACTTTGTAGAGAAGACAGTTCCTGTCGGTGATAACGAGAACTCCAGGAAAGGTTTCTACTCGATTAAGGATC
>CAVDOI010000155.1:0-4988 GCA_963610485.1 Lachnospiraceae bacterium | reverse complement strand
ATATACATGTATTCTCGAACTTCTATATATGGAGCCGCAGGAATTTCTATACGGGATAAAAGGAGTCAGGATTCAGTATGAGTGAGGAAAAGATCCGGGAAATTGCCGACAAGGCAGATATGATTATCAAGGGATATGCCTTTACAAGGAATGACGAGGGCTTGATTCAGGTGATCAATCTCGGTGACACGGATTCTGCAATGATCATTACAGCAGACGGTGAGATGGCAGCAACAAACATGGATGAGATAGAAACGGCTCTTGTACTGGATATCTGGAAGAGAGACTCAAAATATATGGTTTTCTGAGTGCTGTCCGTTCAGGCTTTGGGATATTATCTCTATCTCCCTCGTTCTGCCATGATGGGTGTATACGTGTCCGCGTCTCCGGGCGTCTGATGATGCCTCCTTTTTCCGGCACAGGAAGCGTTGAGATATGCAGGGAAAAAGGAAAAGTTGTCTTTCCTTTGTCCCTTTTCATGTAGCAAATAATCGCCTCTGCTGATATATTAAACCCGTTCAAGACTTTCCGAGAGGCAGAGGTTGGCTATGAAGAGCATCGAAGAATATATGAGAAGCGTCCCCGATTTCCCGAAGAAGGGAATCATTTTCCGTGATATGACAAAGGCACTCAATGATCCCGACGGTCTCAGACTCGTCATCGACTCCCTTGAGGATTGCATAAAGGACCTTGACTTCAATATCATCGGGGGAATCGAATCGAGGGGCTTCATCATCGGCATGCCTCTTGCGTACAACCTTCATAAGGCATTTCTTCCCGTAAGGAAGAAGGGGAAGCTCCCCTGTGAGACCATCGAGGAGTCCTACGACCTCGAATACGGCTCGGCCACAATCGAAATCGACAGGACGGCCATCCACCCCGGCGACAGGGTCGTCCTCATCGACGACATCATCGCAACGGGAGGCACCATGAAGGCTGCGTGCCACCTTGTGGAGAGACTTGGAGGAAAGGTCGCAGGTGTTCTCTTCTTGATGGAACTTGTCGATCTCAAGGGCAGGGAGGTCCTCAAGGACTATCCTGTATTCTCCGTCATCAAATACGAAGGCGAGTGATTCTCACGCCTTCGTCCTGTATGAGTATTCGCCGCTTCCGCCGAGCGTGAAGTAGTCCTTCACCCTCCCGGGTTTGAAGATTCCCTTCTCGGTGACGATTCCGGTAACAAGATCCGGCGGTGTCATATCGAAAGCGGGGTAGTAGCCTTTGACACCCTCCACAGCCGTCCTCACACCCATTGCGTATAACGTTTCATCGGGATTTCTCATCTCGATTGTGACGCTCTCGTGCGTCGCGTGAGCGATATCGGGAGCACCCGTCACATAGACGGGAACGCCGTAGTAAGAGGCAGAGATCGCTATCTGACACGTTCCGACCTTGTTGAATACATAGCCGTCAAGTGTGATCGCATCCGCTGCACATGTGAAGACATCCACGCCTTCGTTCGCCATCACGTATGAGGGCATGTTGTCAGTGATTACGGTGGTGTCGAATCCCATTTCGTGAGAGACAGTCGCCGTGAGACGCGCTCCCTGGAAGAAGGGCCTCGTCTCGGGGCAGAATAGCCTGACGGTCTTTCCTGTCCTCCGGCACTCGCGGAGCATCATTCCCACAATCGTCTCGCCGAAGCACTGTGTCATGACTGTGCCGCCCGTGGGGAACTTTTCAACAAGATATCTGCTCATCGCATCAATCTTGCTGTAACGGAGGTTGTTCGCTTCTATTGTATAATCCCTTATCGCATAGTCGGCCCTCTCTCCGTTTTCGAGGGCAATGACGGCGGCTTCGACGGCGCTCTCTGTCAGCTGGAGCATACGGCTCTTCGTCGTGGGACGTGCCGATGCAATGCATTCTGACGCCTCTTTGAGGTACTCGATCTGCTCCTTCTCCGTCCTCTTGCGGCATTCCCATGCGGCAAGGGCCATACCCATCGGTGCTGCAGTGTAGGGGCCTGCGCTCTGAGTCACCATATCACGGATGGAGTCCCTCACTTCCTCGTGTCTTCTGCATTCGACGAAGTGCACACGCCGGGGGTAGCAGCGTCTGTCGAGAATCCTCACGCACCCGTCGTCATACCATGCGATGTTCTCATACCTGAGCATGAATGCGAGATTCCCGTCCTGTCTCTCCATTGATAGCACCGTCCCTTAAGAAAACCGGTCCCCCGTAAAAAGCTGTATATTCGTGAATTCGGCAAAGCCTTAGCACAATACAGAAAGGAGACCGCAGATGAGAAGATTCTACTCTTCCTCAGTGCGGTTGTCCATACTCCTCTTTTCTGTGTTACAATCCAGGAGAGGCACTAAACATGGTAGAAGGTCATCCATATTCAATATACACGGAAGCTGCAGCTTACATCAGAGAACGCATCGAACAGGTTCCTGATACGGCAGTCATACTCGGAACGGGGTGCGCCCCGTTTGCTGAGAGAATTGAGGGTGCAGTGAGGATTCCCTACCGTGACATCCCGCACTTTCCTCAGACCACCAATCCCTCCCACAAGGGCGAGATTGCCGCCGGCCGGGTCGGCGGAAAGTACTGCCTCTGTATGAACGGACGCTTCCATTACTACGAGGGCTACTCGATGGAGGAACTCGATATTCCGGTACATGTGATGCACGTACTCGGAATTCCCTCACTTGTCGTCACCAACGCCGCAGGCTCCTGCAACCCTTGCTTCCATCCGGGAGACGCAATGATCATAAAGGACCATATCAAACTCTACGGGGGATCCCCGATGAGGGGCCCCAATATCCCGGAGCTGGGTCCAAGGTTCTTCAGCGTATCAGATATGTATACATCCTCAATAAGGGATAAGGCACGTAAACTTGCAGAGAATGCAGATATAAAGGTTCACGAAGGCGTCTACATGTTCTTTCCCGGGCCTCAGTTCGAGACGGCCTCCGAAATAAGGGCTGCCCGCATTCTCGGCGCAGACTGCGTCGGAATGAGCACGGTCACCGAAGCCCTTACGGCCGCACATTCGGGCATGAAGCTCTTCGGACTGGCACTTATCACGAACTGGGCGACAGGCATGACGGACGGAGACAACGACGGCAGCGAAGTCGATTCCGTTGCCGCAGAAGCCGCTCCGGCTTTCAGCTCATACCTTGAGGCTGTAATCAGAAACATCCTCTGATCCTCCCTCCTGCGTCGGCAGGAAAAGCAGATGTCATGAAAGATTCCACGAACGCCATCGACGTATGGGAGATGTCGGCTCCTGTTCCCGCTCTCCGTGTCTTCTCTAAGGCCGGCAGTATCAATATTACGGGCTGTGAAGGGGATCGGAGAAGACAGCAGAGGAGTGTTGTTTAAGCTTTATACCTGCGCATAATCGGGTTTTTTAGCATTTCTTTAGGTGCGCATAATCGGCTTTTTTGCACTTTGTTATATTGCGCACTGTAGTAACTTATTGTACCGTAAGAATATAATTAAAACCTTATTGGCAGAGGGAAGAAAATGTGTTTTTTTACCGCCGGCTTTGCCCTTATTTTGAGGCTGGTTTTAAGGGGGTTTCCCCTTATTCAGCAGGCTTTTCCCTTATTTCGGGACCATTTTTAAGGGAAAAACCTGAAAGGCAACTTGGAACTTATGGTTCTCGTGCTTATTGTCATTTGCCATTGACGTGTTCCTTTCTGTGTCGGATTTTGTATTAATAAGCCTGTATATCCATGTCCTGTTCTCCTGTAGTCACTTATGGAGAGAGCTGTGGAGGGGGTTTGTTTTTCCTTTCCATGGGGTGGGGTATGAGGTTTACAAAATAAGTATTATCTATTAATTTTGTAAACGTGAGAGGACGACGATGAACACCAATGAAATCTTTGCCAGAAGACTGAAGAATGCACGTGTCATGAAGGGGTATTCGATGGATGACCTTGTCTCAAGGATGGGGAACTCCGTATCGAAGATGACGATATCGAAACTGGAGAGGGAAATGATTGCGCCGTCGAGCTCCGTCGTCCTGGCTCTCTCAAGGGCACTTGAAATGCCTGTCGACTATTTCTTCAGGCCCTTCACTGTCGAGATTGATTCAATCAGGTTCCGTGCATCAGGGAGCAGGATGTCACTCAGACAGGAGAATGCATTGAAGCGCCGGATATCCGACATGACGGAAAGATATCTCTCGATAGAGGAAATATGCAATGCGTCGGTTTTCTTCGTCTCTCCTGTAACTGATGTCATTTCGACCAAGGATGATGTAAGAAAGGCTGCTTCTGACGTCAGAACAGCATGGAGTCTCGGCCTTGACGGGATTGTCAGTATCATAGATCTTTTTGAAGAGAAGGGAATCAAGGTGATGGAAATCGATGCTCCTTCCTCTTTCGCCGGCGTAAGTGCCGTCGTCAACAACACCAGCCATGTTGTTGTTCTGAACAGCAGTCATTCTCCTGAAAGAAAGAGATTCACGGCCTGCCATGAACTGGGACATCTTGCACTCACCTTCGATTCTTCGGTCCCGGAGAAGGAAGAGGAGAAGCTGTGTCATCTTTTTGCCTCAGAACTTCTGCTTCCGCAGAGCGTGTTCACCACCGTTCTCGGCTTCTCCCGCATGAGCTTGTCCTATCAGGAGATGAAGGCCCTTCAGCTGAGGTACGGCATCTCATGTGACGCGCTTGTCTACAAGGCAAAGGAATGCGGGATAATAACCCAGTCCAGGTACAGGTCCTTCTGTGTGAAGAAGAATTCCGATCCCCGTTTCAAGGCGATGGTTGAAGAGTCGTACTGGCCGAAAGAAGAGAGTCTCCGTTTCTCCTCTCTTGTTTTCCGTGCTCTTTCCGATGAACTCATCACTGCGTCGAAGGCTGCGGTATTCCTTGGAGAGGACGCTGCGGAAGTCAGAGCGGAATCGTATCTGATTTGAGCCAGTATGCCTGCTTTCTCTCTCTCATCCTTATGGTTGTCTGGTCAGAGCGTGTATTTCCCATTGCACGGTAGCGAAGGTGTTGTATCACTGGAAAGGTGTGTGTCAGCAC
>CAVDOI010000154.1:0-5089 GCA_963610485.1 Lachnospiraceae bacterium | reverse complement strand
ATCAACTACGATAAGAAGACAAAGAAGCACGAGTGCATAATCGAGAAGCTCTGAGAGCTTTGTCTGACAGCAGAAATCAAATCCGGTAGGCCTTTTGTATTTTCGTCCCCCGTTTCAAGAGGTGTGGAAAAAGGCTCCCGATAAAAGGAGCCCTTCAAGTGCCGTCTCCAGGAATTGAACCAGGGACACAAGGATTTTCAGTCCTTTGCTCTACCAACTGAGCTAAAACGGCATCAACATATGAAACAATAAAGAAATTCAGAATTATTGTCAATCACCGGTCAGACGTTTTTTAACTCCGCCTAGGCCTGTCGTCATACGGGGGATAATCGTCGTCATAACGACGCGGGGAATAGTCCCGCCCGTCATAATCCCTGTCACGGGTACGGTCCCTGTCATCATAGTACCTCCGGCGGTCGTCCTGGTAGTAGCGGTCGCGGTCCCTGTCGCGGTCCCTGTCGTCGTAGTATCTGCGCCTGTCATCACGGTAATAACGGTCATCATAGCGCTCGTCACGCCTCTCGTCGTACCTCTCTCTCCTGTCGTCACGGTACGGGCGGTCCCTGTCCCTGTCGTCGTAGTCCGTCCGGCGTCTGTCATCGGAAGACCTGCGCTCTTCGTTTTTCACGCCGCCTTCGATGAAATCATACCACTTGTCATCCCGGGGAGTGCTCTGCCGCCCGGCGCTGACATCTTCCTTCTTCTCCTCATTCTCTTCATCACGGCAGCGCTGCGGGGAGTCGAAGCGTGAATACTGGGGAGGATTGGTATAGCCGCTGCCGACAGTATCGGACGACTGACGGGGAGGAACGACCACAGTTTCGGCCATGTCGTCATAGTTACCGGCGCTCCCCGTAACGGGAGGGTTGTCATCATCTACAAGGGCCTTTCTGTAACTGCTTTTTCCGGCAAGTCCCGAGAAGACGAAGAGGAACGAGAGCGTGTACCAGAACGGGAATGAATAGAGAAAACACCTGAGGGAGGTGTTTATCTTCTCATTGAGAGTTCCGCTGAGGAGAGCATTTCTGAAAGGAGGATAGAGCGTGAAGGATGAAAGCACCAGAGCGACAAGCGGAAGCGTTATGTACCATGGGGTTGACTCGGTTCTTCTTGTCACGAAGAAGAGCATCAGGGAAAGAAGGGCCGTGAGAGAGGGATATATAATCCAAACCATCTCCCCTGTCTCCCGCCATGTGAAGAAGAGCGAGAGCAGCGAGAATGTAAAGGACACGAACGCCCATCCCGCCCAGTTGGAGCGTCTTCTCCTGGCAAAGAAGGTATATGCCGTAAGCGGCAGAAGTCCGGGAGTGAGTGCAAGGACGAACGGGATCCCCAGAGGATAGCCGGCCTCACCGCCGAGTTTCATAAGCGCCCATTCGACAAGGACAGCGGCCCAGTAGAGCGCCGATGATACTATCATCGTCCAGGCCCTCTCCCCGTCCCTTATGCACAGGGCGGTACAGAAAAGCGGCAGAAGTGCCGTCACGTAGTCGAGGACGAGGAACGGCGTGAATCCGCTTCCGAGCAGTATATTGAGCACAAGGGGAATCAAAGGGATGAGAAGTGACAGAAGCAGAAACGGCCATGTGCGCATCTCCGGCTCGAAATCTTCATAATCTTCAATGTATGTTTCCCTTTTCATCGTTTTTTCCTTGCCAAGATATTAACAGAAAAAGAATATTAGTGCATATCACTTCTGTCTATTGTTCGAGAGTCCCTTTTAACATAAACTCTCCATATGGCTTATCTCACTGTCTCGAATCTCTCGGCCTCTGCTGACAACCTCCCTATTCTGAAGAACATATCCTTCAGCGTCGATAAGGAATCGCTGACGCTCATTGCAGGACCCAACGGGAGCGGGAAGTCCTTTCTTCTGAAGTGCCTCAAGGGACTCGAGAAGACAGAGAGCGGCACCATTACAGTCGGCGGACGTGAGATGAAGACGAGAAAGGAGAGAATGGGCTTCTTCGGCCTCGTCTTCCAGGACACATCGCTCCAGATAGTAGGTTCGACAGTCGAGAGAGACATCGCATTCGGGCTTGAAAACCAGAAGAGAAGCATATCCGAGATAAAAAGAAAAACAGACGAGATGCTCTCTCTCTTCTCCCTCGAAAAGGAAAGAGATAGGGACCCGCGGGTCCTCTCCGGCGGGGAGAGACGGCGCCTCAGCATAGCGGGCGTGATGGCGATGGAGAGTCCGGTGCTCCTCCTCGACGAGCCCCTGGCAAACCTCGACTACCCTTCCGTGAAGATGGTGCTGAATACACTGATATCATTAAAGGAGAAGGGAAATACGGTTCTCATAGTATCACACGAGGCTGAGAAGCTTCTCGCCCTCACGGACAACACAATAATACTCCGCAGCGGTGAGATCGCAGCATCGGGCAGAAGCCGTGATATGCTCTCCTCACTCCGGGAGAACAGCATCTACCTTCCTCCCCTTGCCTACGAGGATATGAAATGGATATGAAACCCGGTCCGCTTGTCCTCCTTGCGGGAGTCATCCTCTACTCCATCGCATCATCATTCCTCACGGGATGGGAGACAGTCGTCGTACTGGCTCTCACGATTGTCATACCCGTCCTGGCGGGAGTGAACGTCTTCTCCGTTCTGTGGAGGATGAAGGTGATGCTCTTCACGGCAGCCCTCATCTTCGTCTTCGCCCTCGTCGAAAAGAAGGACACACTCACAGCCTTTTCTGACACTGCACGCTTTCTCTCACTTATTACAGTTGCGTCCCTTTTCGTGCTGAAGACAGATCTTCTCGCACTCTCCTCGTCGCTCGGGAAGCTCCTTTCCTTCGTGTTCGGACGCACGGGATGGAGAGCCTCGTCGTACCTGATGCTCTCCCTCTCGATCTTCCCCATCGTATTCGAAAGCGCGGACGAGATGCTCAGGGCGAGGCGGAGCCGCGGCGGGAGCTTCTTCTCCCGCCCCGTGAAGAATCTTACGGAGTATACCGTATCGCTCATGAGGCTCCTCTTCGAGAAGGTCCTCATCTTCCAGGACGCACTCTATTCGCGCTCCTTCACGATAAACGGCGAAAAGACAGTATGTCCTCCGAAAGGGAGTGACTACATTCTCCTTTCCCTCTTCGTTATCTTGTTCACAGGGGTGATCGTATGGAAAAAAGTGCTCTGAGAAAGGAAGTTCTCAGAAGAATAAGAGAGTACGGAAGAAAGAAGGAAGCCTCAGAAGAGATAGTCTACGAGATAAGAAAAAGGGAGGACTACAAAAATGCGGAGACCATCCTCCTCTTCTGTCCCCTCAGAAGCGAGGTCGACATAACACCGCTTCTCGATGACAAAAGGGTTCTTCTCCCCTTCATAGAGAACGGCGAGATGAAGTTCGGCAGGGGGGAGACGGAGAAGTCTTCCCTCGGCGTCTTTCTCGTCAGGGACGGGAAGGAGGCGGAGTACAAAAATGCCCTCATCATAATGCCGCTTGTCGCATTCGACGGCGCCGGTAACCGCCTCGGGCGCGGCGGCGGGTACTACGACAGATACCTCCGGAAGCACAGGGGAAAGCTCAGATCGATAGCAGTCGGTTTCAGCTGCTCGCTCGTGCCGTCCGTCCCTGCAGACGAATGGGATGAAAAGCCCGATGAAATCATAGCACGATAAAACCCCGGGTTATCGGCCCGGGGAAGGAGGTGTTATGTTAGATTCTTTAAATCCTTAGTTGATCTTCACTTCGATTCTGCCTCTCTGTGACTGTACAGTCTTGGGAAGCGTAATCTTCAGCATACCGTCTTTGGTTTCAGCCTTGATGTTCTCTTCGTCAACATCCTCGGGAAGTGTGAAGGAACGTGTGAAGCTGGGTCTGGAGATTTCTCTGACAAGATATGTTCTCTCGTCCTTCTTCTCCTCTTTCTTCTCTTCCTCGTTCGCCTTCTTCATATCCTTTGTGGATGCGATAGTCAGAACGTGCTTCTCGACTGCAACCGAGATGTCCTTTTCGTCATAGCCTGCAACTTCAGCCTCCACTTCATAGCTTGTCGGTGTTTCGATGACATCAACAGCAGGAATCTTTGCAGAGTAGTAGCTGTCTCCGAAGATGTCGTTGAAGATAGAGTCGATGCCGCTGAGGGCCGGGTTTGTTCTATTGATATAATATTTCATTTTCTGTTCTCCTTATAGCCTTTCCGGCTACACTTATACTCCTGCAAACGGCGTGCCAAAATCTATTATTTGCTTACAATAGAACGAAATGAATAAACATCGACAGCAAGAAACAACCCTCTGATAATGGTTCATTATGACACACTGATGAGAAAAGGGTCGATTATCGGGTCAGAAGGACACAGGGATGACTGACAGGGGAAAGTCAGGGTCAATCTGACACACACGACAGAGCCTCCAATAATCACTGCAGTAAGTTTTCAAATCATATTGAATATGACTGCAGTTTCCAAATCTCAATACAGGTCATCGATAGTGAGTAAAGTTGCCCCTTCTATCTCGGCCCTTTCCCTTACCGGCTCTGTAAAACCAGATTTACTGAAGAATATGAGATACTTTTCCTGTATATTCTGAAACATCTTTTCGGCCATAACGAGATCATCATATTCATCCATAGCCATAGGTTTATTCCTGAACTTGCATTCACAGAAGAGCGCTTTCTTCCCGCTTTTGTCCAAAGCAAGTATGTCGATATCGTCCTGAGCCTTTAAAAGAGGATTATTTCCCCACCACTTTCCCATTCTGTACGGAACAAACGGCAGCTTATTATCTCTTGCGGACCGGATAAGATACTCCTGACATATCTTTTCAAAGACAGGCCCCATATAATCATTTATATTCTCCATTATTTCCCCGGCGGAACGTTCCGGCCCTAACATTGAATAGTAGTTTTTGTTTGTAAAAAGGAAACGGTACCAGAACTTGAAATAATTATCTGTTATCTCGTAAATTCCCTTTTTACTCGTCTCGGGTTCCGTGCATGGGATAATCTTCTCGATCACTCTCAACGTCTTGAGCGTAAGCATGTATTTGCTGCATTTGCTCTTTTCTTCATGAATTCTGTCTGCGATCTCACAGATTTTGTTATTGCCGTTGGACAGCGCCTCCAGGATGGAGTTATATATTGC
>CAVDOI010000153.1:0-5125 GCA_963610485.1 Lachnospiraceae bacterium | reverse complement strand
CGCGTGTGTTCAGTTCAATCAATTTATCTCAAATTCAGATCTTCTAATCTCACGACGTAAGTTCACTCTCTGCTGGCTTTTGTGCTGAATTTTCGACCAAATCTTCAGATTATTATACAGTATTTCCGCTCTTTTCGAAGAGAAATAAACGTAAGAAGAAGAGACGACCCGGAGGCCGTCTCTCTCTTATTTCAGAAGTTTGAAGAATCCCAGAGCATAGAATCCTATGAGTATGGAGAGGAAGACGAAGACGACGGCCCCGAAGATGATGAGCTTCCTAATAAGAGCCTCGCTCTCCGCCTCCTTCTTTTTCTTCTTCTCCTCTTCCGTCATCATTTCTTCTTGAGGTATTTGACGGAGTCGAGTGCGACTGCCGCGATGAGGATGACACCCTTGAATACGAACTGGAGGTTCGTGTCGATTCCGAGGAATGTGAGAGCATATGTCATACCCTGGAAGATGAGGACGCCGATGACAGCACCGCTTATCTTTCCGATACCGCCGCTGAACGAGATACCGCCGACGACACATGCCGCGATTGCGTCAAGTTCGAATCCCTGTCCCGTACCGGCCGATGTATTTGCCCTGAATGCCTCGAGGAATGCACCGCATCCGTAGAGTATGCCGGCCATGACGAAGATGAGGAGCGTCGTCCGGAATACGTTTATACCCGATACTGCAGCCGCCTCGGAGTTGCCGCCGACAGCATACATGTTCTTTCCGAAGACTGTCTTGTTCCAGATGAACCATACGACGATGATGGCTAGAATTGCAGGAATGATGAGCTTCGGGAATGTAATGAGATCACGTCCTATATAACCGAGAACCCATCGTCCTCCGAGCAGATCCTTGATGGAGCTGTCGATGGAGCCCGTCGGCGTTCCGCTCGTTCCGAAGAAGAGGAGACCGTAGATGATGAGCTGCGTCGAGAGCGTCGTGATGAACGGATGGATCTTGAGCTTGGCGGTGAAGAATCCGGCAAATGTAGTGAACATAACACAGAGTATGATCGAAAGACAGAGTGCGATGATGACCCTGAGAGCCATCGGTATGGCGTCGAAATTCCAAGGTCCCATTCCGAAGAATGTGACGATGTTCGTTCCCCTGTGAAGGAGAAGAGACGTCGTGACGGAGCCCAGTGCGACCATTCGTCCGATGGAGAGGTCGGTACCTGCAAGAAGGATGAGCCCTGCAACGCCCAGTGCATAGAACATTCTGGTAGCCGACTGTTCGAGAATCGTGAGTATGTTCGGAATCGTAAAGAGGTTCGAGTTGACCTTTACAGGAGCGAGGATGATACAGACGATGAAGAAGATTCCGATGGCGATGTAGAGGCCGTTTGCAAGGAAGAACTTCTGGGGGGAGAATGTCGCCCTGTAGTTCTTCGCCTTCAGCGTTCTGTCCTCCATGAAGTTGGTCTTTCCGCCGCGGAGCACTCTGTTCTCCTGTACATGATTGATGTAGATCTGGTTCATGTACGCCTTGCTTGCACTGACGGCGTCGTTGCGTCTGTTCTTCGCTTCATTGAGGTGGGACTTCTCCTCGTACCTGGCAATGGCGATTTCCTCCTTGAGCATTGCCGGATCGCTGACCTTCGCCTTGATGTCCTGGATGTCCTTCTCGCTTTCTGCGGTGATTCTCTTCACCTCTTCGGCGTAGACCTTTCTTGCCTCTTCGATCTTGGCCTTTTCTTCCCGCACGACTTCGACTTCGAAGGTCTTGTAGATCTCGTTGGAGTAAGCTACGGCCTCCTTCGAGAGCGTCTTAAGTTCATCGCGGTTCCTGTCGCGTACCTCTTTGGCCTCCGCAAGGGATTTCTCGAGAGAAGCGATAAGCTTCTCCTTCTTTTCCTTCGAGAGAGCCTTGTTGCGCTTTATGGCGCCGATCTCCTCGCCGATTGCAATGATTTTATATTCACCGTCCTGCCTCAGGGAGACAAGCTTCTCCTCGAATGCGGTAAGTTTTTCGTCCCTGTCAGTTGCTTTCCTGATTTCTTCCATGATCACATATCCTCCTCTTACAGATACTTGGCTGAGAGCCTCAGAAGCTCTTCCTGATTTGTCTCTTTCGTGTTCACGATACCGGACAATCTATGGTTGGACATAACTGCTATTCTATTTGTAATACCCAGAATCTCCGGCATCTCGGAGGAAACGACTATGATTGTCTTACCCTCCCTCGCCATCTGGATTATGAGCTGATAGATTTCATATTTGGCTCCGACGTCGATACCGCGCGTCGGTTCATCCATAAGGAAGACATCGGGAGAACGTTCTATCCACTTTCCGATGATGACCTTCTGCTGGTTTCCACCCGAAAGAGCCGTGATGAGCTCGGTGGTGGAGACGCACTTGGTCTTCATCTGTTCGATTCTCTTCTTTGTTGCCTTGTACATCTTCCTCGGGGAGACCTGGCCCTTCTCCTTGTATGCATGCATGTTCGTTATACATGTATTGAATTCGAGCGTGCCCTTGGCGAACATGCCGTTGACCTTTCTCTCCTCTGTAACAAGTGCGAAGTTGTTGTCCATGGCATCCCTGGATGATCTGAATGTCATTCTCTTTCCGTCGAGGAAGACTCCTCCGGAAGACAGAGTTCTGACACCGAACAGAGTTTCGAGAAGCTCGCTGCGTCCCGCTCCGACAAGGCCGTAGAGGCCGAAGATCTCACCCTTTTTCACTGTGAATGAGATATCCTGAAGGATGGGATTGAACTTTGTACGGAGGTTCTCGACTCTGAGATAGTCCTCTCCCGGCTTGTTGTTGACCTCCGGGAAGCGCTGGTCGAGAGAACGTCCGACCATCTGTGCGACGAGTTCCTTCATGTTGGTCTCACCCACCGGCTTGCATGATATGAGCTTACCGTCACGCAGTACTGCGACATCGTCACAGATTTCGAAGATTTCATCCATCTTGTGAGAGATGTAAATGAATGAGATACCTTTTTCCCTGAGTTCCCTGATGATGGAGAAAAGTTTCTGTACCTCACGTTCAGTCAGCGATGAGGTGGGCTCGTCAAGTACTATGAGCTTTGCGTCATAGCTGACGGCCTTGGCAATTTCGACCATCTGGCGCTGCGAGACGCTCATGGTCCTCATGATGGTGTGCGGGTCGACGGTCATCTTCAATGAACCGAATATCCTGTTGGCCTCCCTCTCCATCTTGCCTTCATCGACCATTCCGTGCTTCACGGGATAGCGGCCGAGGAAGAGGTTGTCGACGACGCTGCGGTCAAGGCACTGGTTGAGTTCCTGATGTACCATGGCGACACCGTTCTCCAGTGCTTCCTTCGGATCCTTGAAATCCACAGGGTAACCGCCGAGAAAGAAGTCGCCCTCGTCCTTTGCGTAGATGCCGAAGAGACACTTCATCATTGTAGACTTTCCGGCTCCGTTTTCACCCATGAGACCGAGAACATGTCCCTTCTCGACCTTCAGGTTGATTCCTTCCAGAACCCTGTTCTTTCCGAAGGCTTTGGATAATTTCTTTATTTCTAGAACAATTTCTGCCATTTAACCCCTCATCTTAGTTTTTGAAAAGCATGCCCGGCCATGAGGCGAGGCATGCCGTAATTGATCTTCTTCAGATAAGCTGATCAGTACTTGAGCTTGTCGAGGTAGTCAGGAGCGGAGTTCGTCTTGACGAGGTTGATGGCATAAGCATCGAACGAACTGAGGTTCGTGAATCTGTCGAGACATACCGATTCGCTCTGGCCGTCGCCTGCAACAACCGTGAGATCGATGTTGAGGAGAGGAGCATAGTACTGGAGAGCCGGGAGGTAAGAGGATGAAAGGAAGTTGTCGGATGCGTTGTAAAGAGTAAGGAGGACCTTCTTCTTTTCAGCTGTCGTCTGCTTGATTCCTGCATCTCTGTTACCGGCTGTATACTGCTGCCAGTTGGAAGCGTTTACGCCGGAGTTAGCAGCCATGACTGCCTTCTCTTCTGCCCAGTAAGCGACCGGAGCGGAGATCTTGTTTCCGTACTGATCGGGTTCTGTGATTCCCTTTGTATAGACATCGGATCCTGTAAGACCGTCGAGGAGGTTTCTGAGAACCTGGAGAGTAGCTGTTGCCTGAGCGTCGACGTTCTGGGAAACAGTACCTGTGAGCTTTCCTGCTCCGATTGCCTCGATAGCGTCTGCGTTAGCATCGTAACCGAAGATGGGAACGCCTGCGGGGTAGTTGGAAGCCTGGAGACAGCCCATTGCCATACCGTCGTTGTTGGAAACGACCATGTCAAGCTGCTTGTCATACTTTGTAGCCCATCCGCCCATTGCTTCTGTAGCTGCATTTGCATTCCATGTCGAACCGTCGAGACCTGTCATTGCCTTGCTTTCAAGCTCGACAACCTTGAGTGTCTTTCCACCGACAACAACAGAACCTTCCTTGCTTACGCCCGGGTCTGTAGAACCGTTCCATGTTCCGAGAGCCTTTCTGATGCCTTCGGTTCTTGCCTTGGAGTCGTTGTGTCCGACGTCGCCGATGCAGAGAACATAGCCGATGATGCCGTCGCCGTTGCGGTCCACGACTGCCGGATCAGCAGAAGCGAGGTAATCTGTGATGAGCTGTCCCTGGACAGCGCCGCCTGCTGCAGCATCGAAGCCTACATAGTATGTGGAAGCGTTCCAGTTCATGGAATCCATATCGATAACGCCTGTTGTCGGATCGGAAGGCTGTCTGTTGTAGAATACAACCGGCTTGTCCTTGTTTGCGACTACAGCTGCCTCACCTGCGCCCTGTGCGAAAAGAGAGAGTGCAAGAGCAAAGAGGGTCAGTAAAACGAATAGTTTTTTCATACGTAAAATCTCCTTTTTTGCGTGTATGTGGATTTATTTTAGTAGCCGTAGTCCGAAAAAGAAAACAAAATTTTTCAACATTTTTGGCAATTTCGACATCCTTTCACGCAGATTAAAAGAGGGAAATCGACGTATTCAGCAGAATTAAGCAATCGTCTTTCAGAATAGATAAATTATTCTCCTTTTATTTCGGTATACCTAAATAATCGCCATTTGTATTGTGCTTCCGTCTGTACGGAAGATAAGAGACAAACTGTATAACAAAAACGACAGAGGCAGATGAAGAAGAGGCTTACGGCGGCCGGCGGGGACGGAGGAAGGCACGAATAAC
>CAVDOI010000152.1:0-5127 GCA_963610485.1 Lachnospiraceae bacterium | reverse complement strand
GTTTCTCGCTTAAATGTGAAGTCCCTTTTCGAAGTTTTTTATTCTTTTTGACGGGAGCGGAGAATAATTGAAAAATACAATCACAGAGCGTTCTCTGTTCTTGAATCCGGCCTCACATTATTATTATATTACGCGCATGCAGAACAACATGACAAAGGGGAACCCCTTCTCCCTCATTATCGGCTTCACTCTCCCGACATTCCTGGGCAATATCTTCCAGCAGCTCTACCTCATGGCTGATACTCTGATCGTATCGAGGCTCCTCGGTGTCGAGGCGCTCGCCGCAGTCGGATCTGTCTCGGGATACAGCTTCATGGTCACGGGATTCGCACAGGGTCTCACCATGGGTTTCACCGCCATCATAGCACAGCGCTACGGGGCCGGGGACGAAAGGGGCATGAGGAAGGCATACACCAACGGCACGATTCTCTCGCTCGTGATGTCCGTCGTCGTAGCTCTGATCTTCTCCATCTTCTCCTATCCCCTTCTCAGGCTGATAAACACCCCCGAAAACATCATCGACATGGCGAACGACTATATCATCATAATCTACATATTCCTGATATGCTCCGTCATGTACAATTTCTATGCGGGAGTTCTGAGAAGTCTGGGTGACAGTAAAAGCCCCCTTGTCTTCATGATAATTTCCGCCGTCCTCAACATCGTACTCGACATCGTCTCCATCATCTACTTCGGATGGGGTGTCGCCGGTGCCGCGGCGGCGACTGTCTTCAGCCAGGGTGTGGCCGCCCTTCTATCCTTTATATATATAAGGAAGAAATATCCCCAGTTCAACTCTTCGAAGGAGGAATGGAAGTTCGATCCCGCGCTCTCCCGCACTCTTCTTTCAATAGGAATGCCGGGGGCGCTCCAGTATTCCGTCACTGCTATCAGCGTCATCGTTGTCCAGATTGCCCTCAACGGCTTCGGCTCGGACAGCGTCGCGGCCTATTCGTGCGCGAACAAGATCGAGACCATCGTATCACAGTTCTACCCTTCGCTGGGGCTTGCAATATCGTCATACGCATCGCAGAATCTGGGGGCGGGAAAGATCGACAGGATCAGAAAGGGATTCAGACTCAGCGTCTACATCGACATCGTCTACTCCGTCTTCGGCCTTATCATGTGCAACCTTCTTGCAGCGCCGTGCACATACATCTTCATCGACAATGTCCCGGAGAATGCGGCGATCATCGAGCAGAGCGTCCTCTACGTCAGGACGATGGGATGGTTCTTCATACCGCTTGGTTCCATCTTCATCTTCCGCACCGGATGCCAGGGCCTCGGAAGCGGCCGTATTCCTATGCTGAGCGCACTCATCGAACTTACGGCGAGAATATCGACGGCATTCAGCCTCACATATCTCTTCGGTTTCTTCGGCATCTGCCTCAGCAATGCGACAAGCTGGATATGTGCCGGTTCAATACTCCCCCTCGTTTATCTCAGGTATATCAAATCCATTGAACTGAAACACGAAAATAGTCGTAGTTTGAATGCTATTAAGGGAAAATGATTGTTGACAGAAAATATTGATTTCTGCTACCTTTCATTTGTTGCGAAAGAGGGCCGCTAGCTCAGCAGGTAGAGCAACGCCCTTTTAAGGCGTGGGTCATTGGTTCAAATCCAATGCGGCTCACTCTCTTGTCTCCTTCGTCTAATGGTTAGGACAACGGGTTTTCATCCCGTCAATGTGGGTTCGACTCCCGCAGGAGATGTTGGGCTTGTCTCCTTCGTCTAATGGTTAGGACAACGGGTTTTCATCCCGTCAATGTGGGTTCGACTCCCGCAGGAGATGTAGAGATCGGAGACGGTCTCTTTTTTATTGTCTTTTCGTACGTACCGGACTGCGTTCATCCCTTTCCTCTTGATTCTTCCTCTTTTCACTCTTTTCAAGATTTTTCTGAAGAATACAGAGATTGCTATTGACGAAACATTACGAATGTATGAATATATGAGCAGTTATTCATATGTTCATATGTGGAGGTAGTCATGTTTTTCCGATATGTACTCAACAATGCGTCCGATAACGACGTCGAAAACGTAAGAAGAATAAAGGGTGCAGATTCCGTTTCTCTCGATAACGGAGTCCTTACTGTCAGCGGAGACTGTTCTCCGGATGATATCGAATCGGTAATCGACACAGATGACCACTACTCGCGTCATGTCATCGCCGTATCCATCGACTGCGCCGAATGTGCGCGGAAGGTCGAGGAGGCGCTCCTTTCGGATGAAGGCAATGCATACGTATCATTCTCTTATACGAAGGGAACACTTACTCTTGTTACGAAGAACAGACTTTCCGATATTAAGAAGAAATGCAGGGAAGTCGAGGACGAGATAGAGTTTTCCGGGGAAAAGGAGATGAGGAAATACTCCTTCAACGTGGAGATAGACTGTGCAGAATGCGCAAAGAAGGTAGAGCGCTCTCTCGCATCGAATCCCGAAGTCGAAGAAGTCTCATTCAACTTCCCCAGAGGGAAGCTGACCCTCACCTCCTCCCTCACAGAAGGCGAGATCAAGGAAATCTGCCGCTCCGTTGAAGACGACATCATCTTCCGTGACGACAGGGAGGGACGGAAGTACACATTCAATGTGAAGATCGACTGTGCAGAATGTGCGAAGAAGGTCGAAAGAGCGCTCTCTGAGAACGAAAACGTCGAAAGTGCACTCTTCAACTACCCCAGGGGAAAGCTCACCGTCGTGACGACTCTCAGCGAGGACGAGGTCAAGAACATCTGCCGTGAGGTGGAGGACGAAATCGAGTTCCTGAACGAAGAGAAGAACTATGTCTTCAGCGTCACCATCGACTGTGCAGAATGCGCGAGAAAGGTCGAGGAGGCTCTGAGAGCCGATGAAAACGTCAGGAAGGCGGCATTCGACTATCCGAAGGGAAAGCTCTATGTGACTACGACGATGAGTGAAGAGGAAGTCAGAAAACTGTGCCTGGCAGTCGAGGACGAGATGGTCTTCCATACAGCAGCAGCTGCTTCGAAGAAGGACTACTCGCTTTTGAGGATAATTGTCTCCGCTCTGATCTTCCTCTTCGCCAAGATATCGGGTGTGGAGATCATAGCCGTACTTTCATATATCATCGCAGGCTACGATGTACTCTGGAGAGCCGTAAAGAACATAACGAAGGGAAAGGTCTTCGACGAGAACTTCCTCATGAGCATCGCAACGGTTGCCGCACTCTGCATTGCATCCTACGACGAAGCAGCGGCTGTCATGATCTTCTATCAGGTAGGTGAATACTTCCAGAGACGTGCCGTGGGTTCCTCGAGGGACAGCATCGGAAAGCTCATGGACCTCTCGTCAGACAGCGTCACGATAAAGAAAGACGGAGACTGGGTGTCTGTAAAGCCGGAGGAAGTAAGGACAGGCGACATAATCCTTCTCAAGAGCGGCGAGAAACTCGCTGTCGACGGAACTGTGCTCGAAGGAGAGTCCTATCTCGACACACGCGCCCTCACCGGTGAAAGCGTTCCCGTCAGGGCAGAAAAGGGTTCTGCGGTACTCTCGGGCTCCGTCAACGGAGACAACACCCTCACGATAAGAGCCGAAAAGGAATACTCGGAGTCGACGGCAAGCAGGATCATGAAGCTTGTAGAGGAAAGCGAGGGCAAGAAAGCCGGAAGCGAGAAGTTCATAACAAAGTTCTCACGCTACTACACCCCGTCCGTCTGCGCAGCGGCCCTCCTCGTGGCAGTCATCCCCTCCCTCTTCGGCCTCACCGGATGGAAGGACAGTATCTACCGTGCGGCGATGCTTCTTGTAATATCGTGTCCGTGTGCACTCGTGCTCTCGGTTCCCCTCACCTACTTTGCTTCGATGGGAAGCTTTGCCAAGCACGGCATCCTCGTTAAGGGTGATGACGCAATCCAGAGCCTCTCTGCGGTAACAACAGTAGCACTCGACAAGACGGGAACACTGACGGAGGGGGTATTCTCCGTACAGTCGATCCAGCACCTTTCATGCGACAGGGAGCACCTTCTCGACTGTGTCTATGCACTTGAAAAGGAATCAACACACCCCATAGCAACTGCAATCATGGAATATGCAGGCGAAAGAAATGTAAAAGCCGAGAATGTACATACAATCAACGGAGTCGGAATCGAAGGCGACCTTGACGGCTCTCATATCAAGGCGGGATCGGGTCGCATTATGGAAAACGCCCCCGAAGTTAAGGAAGACGGCACTCTCGTCTACGTCCTTGAAGATAATATTCTTCTCGGCGTCCTCGTCATCAGCGACAGGATCAGGGAATCAAGTTACTCGACAGTATCGAAACTGAGGAACTCCGGTGTAAAGACCATATGCATGCTCAGCGGCGACAGGAAGGAGAGAGCCGAGAAGACAGCAGAGAAGCTCGGTCTCGACAAGGCTTACGGAGAACTTCTCCCCGCTCAGAAACTCGAGAAGCTCGAATCTCTTAAATCTACTGATGGAAAGCTTCTCTACGTCGGAGACGGCATCAACGATGCTCCCGCTCTCAAGAGCGCCGATGTCGGTGTTGCGATGGGCGGCGTCGGCAGTGATACCGCAATCGAAGCTGCAGACTGCGTCATAATGAACGACGACCTGTCACGTCTCCCCGTTGCAATCGGAATTGCGAAGAAGACGGAGAAGATCACGAAGGAGAACATCTGGATCAGCCTCATCATCAAGGCAGTCGTATTCATCCTCGCCGTTATCGGCTTGGCAAACATGTGGCTTGCCGTCATTGCAGATACAGGCGTCTGTCTTGTTGCAGTAACGAACGCAATGCGGGCAATGAACTACAGGGAGAACTGACCTCTTTCTCCACGCGGTTACTTCACCCCCGCTTCCGGGGGTGAATTTTACGTGAATCATCGAAGCATCACGCATTCTTCAAGAGTAAGTACCGTTGTTCCATAACTCCCGATCAGAGGCAGCTCTACTGAAGCTCTTGTCCTGTATCTGGTATTATTGTATGTGAAGTAGACGTAGTAAGGCGTCGTCAGAGACGATACAATATCGGATGACATCACTCTGATTCCCGCATCTCTCCCCGAGGCAATGTCCGCACTTGCCGTGTCCGCATTCTTCGTTAAATTGAAGGTCGCTTTGTACTTTTTCGGATTACTGTCCGTTCCGAGAGATACATCC
>CAVDOI010000151.1:0-5132 GCA_963610485.1 Lachnospiraceae bacterium | reverse complement strand
GCTCCTGTACAAGGTGCCAGAATAACAAGGGCTCTGAAGATATCACAATCAATCCGCTGGAAGAAGGAAGTGTCAGCACACTCCGGTATCGGAGGTCGGGGGAGATTGAATCATCTGACGAAAGCATACAGAAAGATCTTGCCCTGATGAAACTGAACTCGGAGAAAATTATTGAAGCAAGGAAAGCTTCTCTGAGTGCTTTTGAGAAAAAGCTGGACAGGAAATATAAGAATAAGAAGATAACAACGAACGAATGGAACAACATCAAGAGGGCGTTTCTGGGTAAAGAAGAGTATACTCCTTTCATCGGTATTGTATTATGGTTCATCGAGCGTCATATACGACAGGCAGGTTGAGATCGAAGCGGTTTGTTCTTACCTTGTCTGTCTGAATTTGTAAAAAATGGAGTCGTAGTGAATGCCGGCTGGATTCTTTCTTCTGTTCTGCTCTAGTGTATTCCTTGTTCATCATGTTGATACTTAGGCTGTCGTTCCTTCGTCTTCTGTGGTCTTCGGTGTGAGGAGGCTTCTCCTTATGGCTTGCTCTGTGATTTACTCGACACGTTTGTGTATCTTTGTGGAGTTTAGTGGTGTTGTACTGGCTGAAAGGCTCTTTTCGTATTAACTTATGTTTCAGTTTGAAGAGGAGACGTGGAATATGAAGAAGGTCGTAGCTGTTTGTGTACTGCTGTTTCTTCTTCTGTTACTGCCTCTTGGGGCATCCACGGGTCAGAAATACTATCCTGTTGCATCCGACGAATGGCAGACTGTCAACGAGATATGCCACTGGGCGGGGGTATCGGGACCGACGTCGAACGGGCCTGTGACGGCGTCGCAGCTTCTTGTCGCTCTCGAGAGGGCAGAGAAGTACATCGACGGCGAGAATGCTGTTATTCAGAACATCAAGGCTGTGCTCAACGAGGAGAGCCCGTTTTACTCCGACGAGCTCGGATCCATCAGCCTCAACGGCGAGCTCTCTCCCGAGATGTACATCCAGTCTTCTCCCCCTTATGATACTGCCCCTAGTGACAGATGGAATACCGACAGCGACTGGTTTGTGAGAAGCCATACTGAGCGTGAAAGTCTTTTCTCCCTTATTCTCGAGAACACCATCAGGGATAACTTCTATTCGAGGCTCAGGTTCTCGTTCCGTCAGAAGTCAAATCCCCAGGATGAGAATATCTGGAACAAGAATCTTCATTTCTCGTTCGTCGGTAATGTAATCAACCAGAACTTCCCCTTCGACGGAGGTGTCTCTCTCGGGGCGGGGGGACTCAGCCTGATTGTGGCCAGAAGCCGTGTATCTCTCGGAGAGGGCTATACGGGTAACACCGCCATCGGTGACAACTACGACTACCAGGACTTCATGAAGGCCGGCTTCTATTCGAAATCAGGTTCTGTGTTCCTCACCCTCACTACGTTCGACTCCTCGCATGGTGCCGATGTTGAGAATCCGTGGGATGTTCGTGTTTCGTCTTTCAGCGGCTGGAAGAACATCAGACATTCGGCCCAGTACGAGATCGTCCTTGTCGACAGGCTCAAGCTCTCCCTTGCCTTCGTCACTCTTCTCGACACCACCGCTTCCTTCGATATAAGGTATCTCAATCCATTCATATTCCTCCACAACATGTACAACTTCCATGAGAACGGGGAGAGCCACAGGTATTCGACGCTCGAAGCCAATAATATGATAACCCTCGACCTCTCATGGGCGTTTGCAAGAAAGTGGAACATGTATGTTCAGGTGACTATGGATCAGCTGCAGCTCCCGGGGGAGAGCGACGAATATATCCATGACTTTGATTATACGGAGCCCAATACCTTCGGAGGCCTCTTTAATATCAGCTACAGTGATATCATAAACGGAAGCGGGATTCTCAATCTCTACGGTGAAGTCGTCTACAACATGGCGGGTATGTATCTCAACAGCAAGTATTACGACAGTAACGGCAGCGTCGTCCAGAAGGCAACGGGTAAGAGGTGCTGGTCTCAGGACTACCTTACAGGCTATCACAGGGAACTCGAGAGTGCCGATGATGTGGCTTACTCGAGTTATAAATACGGCCCCGACTGCGTTGTTGTATCCCTCGGGGGAACTTACCGTGTGCCTTACGGCTTTGCCGTATCGGGATCGGTATTCTACATGGCACATGGAGAAAAGGGAAGGGGAACCAACCCATCCAATTACACGTTTGACGGCATTGACGATATTGCCAATGTGAACAGACTTCCTCTCTACGGTACTGTCGAGCACACCTTTGTCATGAAGGCGGAGGGGGAGGTCCAGCTTCTCTCGTTCCTCTCCCTCTCGGGGGGACTTGCTTATTCGTACAGGTGGAACTACAGGAATAATCCCGGTCTTACTTTCTCCAACCTCCAGGGTTACTTCGGAATCAAGCTTTCGACGGCGTCATTCAGCGTCTAGAGAAACGGATTGCGCTCCTCCTCCTCTTCTTCCTCTTCCTTCAATGCACAGAGTACGGAGCCGCCTGCGAGAGGAGTATCATCAGCGTGAGGTACGAGCGCTGGAAGGGGTCGTCCTCCTTCTCCAACCTCTTCTCGAGCGTTTCCTTCGTTTCGAACTGTTCGGGTCTAATTACTCCGTATTTTATAAGAGGCACAATCTTCTTCCTTGCTGCAGGTGTCTTGTCCTTCAGCTTCGACAGGAGCATTTCTATCCTGTAATAGTAGTCGGGGGAGTAGAGCGTCCCGTCATCGAGGAGGTACACCTTACTCGATATCGTGTCGTACCCCGGGTCGCTGAAGAGGGTGGTGTTCTCCACGGTGTTCTCGCAGTAGACGTAGTAGAGGACGGACGGGAATTTACCTTCTCCCTTACGGATAATGCGGCCGCTGCGTTGTATTCTCTGGAGCTTCGTCGCCGTGTTAGAGAGGAGTATCCCGACATTGCAGTCGGGGACATTGAGGCCCTCGTCGAGTGCACGGCATGCGATGAGGATTCTCTTTTCTCCGCTTCTGAACTGCCCGAGTGCGCGCTGTCGCTCGCCCTTGTCCATATCGCTTGTGTAGCGTACGGCATCATAGCCTTCATCCTTCAGAAGGTGGAGGAGGGCGTCCACCTGGACGATCCTCTCGGTGAAGATTATTATCCTGTCGGTTCTCTTCGTCGCGTCCACTATATCAAGGGTCGTCCAGAGTCTGCTGTCAGCCGTGGCTATGAGTGCGCGCCGTCTGAGTATGAGCGCATTCAGCGCCTCTGCAAGATTTATGAGGGCCTCGTTCTCCGTGCATCTGAGCTCGATTATGAGCTCGTCTACGGGAAGGGAGCGCTTCATTATCGAGGGGGCCGCCTTGAAAAGCTTCCCGATAGTCTTTGTTATCTTATCAGATATCTCGTCATACTCCTCCCTCTCCTCCGCATTGAGTGGAACGGCGACGTTGAAGAGGACGAAGTCGTTGACGACCCTGTCTTCTATTGCGTTTTTGAGTTCGTATCTGTAGAAGAGGGGGCCGGTTGCCGGGATGAGACGGCCCCTCAGGGGCCTTACATCGGCCGTGGCACTGAGCCCGAGGACACAGTAGAGCTTCACGTTGAAGAAGGGGGATGATCTGAAATCGAATAGATGGTAGTTCGCCTCGCTTCCATAGTGATGGAACTCATCCAGTATCAGAAGGACATGTCTCTTCTCCTTCATGTCCTTCTCGATGAGAAGCGGCACTGTGTCACGTGCCCTGTTTATCGTATATATGCCGACAGTGGACGGAAGGACGGCGGCGTCCGTCTGGACGACTGCGCCTTCGACTCCGGCATATGAAAGGGTATCTCTCCACTGTGAAAGGAGGGCGATTCTCGGTACTACCACATATACCCTTATATTCCCCTCAGTCTCCTCTATCATCCTTTTGGCTGCCACGGAGGCAAGAAGCGTCTTCCCGCCGCCTGTCGTGACTTCGATGAGACCGCGTCTTTCCACTTCGTCCCATTTCTTCAAACATTCTTCCTGCCAGTGATAGAGCACAACCATACTATGATGATAGTATCCATCCCTGTTCTCTACAACAGGATTGAGATCTTTGCCTCGCCGATACGCATCTTTGTATTAGCCCCATTACAATTTCCTGTTGTGAGGGGGATTCCTGCATAATGTGCTGAACGATTGGGAAGAAAAACGGAAAATGCACGTCAGGATGATCTGTTGCATTGGAAGAATCCGTCAGACAGATATTCCTGCGACTTCCGGTCATATAACATGCAAGTGTAAAGCGTGATAAAATTCGGTATGTTGACCGGGTATATTCAGGAGATCGAGGCAGCTGCCTGCTCCCGCTGTAACTGCCATCACCGGATTCTGGTCCGGACTACAGTTATGTAGAAGACCTGGATTCGTTGTCTGACGGATAACCAGGGACATGACAGGAAATCCCCCAGCATTATGCTTGAAACTTGACTTTTCTGAGGACGCATTGAGTTGGCATGAACCCTTAATTGTTAAATCTGGGGTGTGAAAAGTAACACATTCGTAATACAATTTATGTGAGATTTGAAGAGACGACGAAATGGAGATTATCGACCGGATGGAATAACTGCTCTATAGATAGCTCCTTACAGACAGGCAGACTGCCGGGCAGTGTGAATTATTGCGGAAGCGGCGGAAAAGCCGTGTGACGAAACTGCATTAAGCTGAAGAGAGAGGGTGAATTGAGATGATTGATTTGAATGAAATTTTGAAATCTTCCGAAAAGGTGAATGTTGAGGTCAAGGCGGCACAAGGAGGTGTCCCGAATAGTATTTGGGAAACATATTCTTCCTTCGCTAATACGTTCGGCGGGACCATTATTCTTGGAATAGGTGAAGAGAAAGATACGAAACAGTTCATTCCCATGGGAGTGCCCGATGCAAAGAAAATGATTTCGGATATCTGGAATAACGTAAACAATCCACAGAAGATAAGCAGAAACATCCTCCTGGAACGGAATGTTTACAGCGAGAGGTACGATGGCAGAGACTACGTTGTTATAGAAGTTCCTCGTGCGGCAAGAACTTCTAAGCCGATATATATCGGAACAGATATGTTTAAAGGCTCATATCGTAGAAATTTTGAGGGCGATTATCTCTGTACTGAAACGGAAATCAGAACAATGATCCGGGATTCTCTGGACACTTCTGCCGAC
>CAVDOI010000150.1:0-5222 GCA_963610485.1 Lachnospiraceae bacterium | reverse complement strand
AAGTAGAACCGCATGAGATTGTCCTTAATCTCATAGAACTGTTTGCGCGCGTCTCCTGTTCTGTTGATTGGATTGACTTTGGCGATAGTTTCCATGCTGATAAGATTCTTCAGCTGCTTATCGAGAAGTCCCGAATTCGTTTCATTCAGATATGCCAGGATATCACGATAGCGCTTTTTTCCGTTCGCCAGGCACTCAAGAATCCTCACATCATAGTTTTTCTGTATTTCCCTGAGCATTACATTCTCGATGTAGTTTCTCAGAATGCTGTCCTGCCCTATCAGACGAATCTTGATATTCTCCTCGACACTCTTCGAGTAGTCCAGGGAGGAAAGAACATAGGGAGAACCTCCGAACACCGAATAGAATTTGATTTTCTCCCTTACATCCTTATCAGGATAGAAGAGAGCTGCATCATAATAGTCAAATTCCTCTACCCTCTTAATAAGCGTAAAACGCCCGAAGAGGGGATTTTCCTCCGAAAGAAGTTCCTTCATTACCGATATGTATGAACCGCAGAGTACTATTTTGATTTTATCTGAAAGATTGTCGATTATGCTCTGCAAAAATGAATCAAGCTCGTTTTTCCTGCAGCTTTCCTTCCAGAACTGATACTCATCAATCATGACAAGTATTTTCCGATTCATGGATTTCAGATAATCGAAGAGATCGAAAATTGTATTAAAGGTTATTCCGGGCAGGTTGAGAGAGAGTATGACGCTGCGGGTAAACAGAGCAAAGTTCCCCTCATATGTAGTCTTTGAACAGAGATGATAGACAAGACTCCCATCATACTCCTTTGCACTCTCCCTGAGGAGAGTCGACTTCCCGACCCGACGCTTCCCATAAACAAGAACAGCGCCCTTCCCGTCTCTGTTGAACTCATCCCTCAGTTCTTTCAGTTCTCTCTTTCTTCCCAGAAACATACAATCTCCTTACTGAAATAAATTTCAGTGAATTTCTTTTCAGTGAATCTGAATTCAGTATAATACAACTTTAAGAAGAAAGCAACAAAACAAGAAGGAAGTCTGCTATCATATTCTATGATGCAGGAAAAGAACAAAAGGTGAACTATGAAGACAGCCGGGGAAACTATGTCGTTTATACATGGCGCTATCTCGAGGCTGCTACAAAGGACGTCAGTAGCTCTAAAGCATGGGGGCCTACATCTTATGCCGACCCCCCAGGAAACAGAAGTAGGATACGGAAGGGCCAATACCTGGACCCTGCTGAAAACAGCCAACAGATATTATGCTGCCAAGGCATGCGCTGATTATGGTGCCAAAACAGCGTATGATGACTGGTTCCTGCCGAGCCTTGATGAACCGGCTCTCATGTATACGAATCTGAAAGAAAAAGACGGAACATGGGGAAGTGAGTCGTACTGGTCAAGTTCGGGCAATGACAATACTTCCGCATGGTATGTGAATTTCAGTGACGGAGACCAGATCTCCGCCGTCCGGACTAATTCCAAGGGAGTACGCCCATCAGAGCTTTTGACGGGAGCTCTCTCCATGCGGCATGGAACCTCATTATCCTGTCAAGCACACCGGAATAAGGCACAAAGATCTTGCGGCGCGCCGCCTAAGGTTTTATCCTGGAAGCCGGTGGAAAGATGAATACGGCAGCCGGACGGAAAACAACAGACAACAGAACGGAGATAATGAAGGGCTTCGAGGCTGCTTTCATAGACTCCGCCGTCCTTTCAGACGCCGCATTCAGGCCGTCATTCCTGTCGAACATCCCGAAGGAGGGAAAGAAGGTTCTCTCCGAGCTCGAGGACCTGCTGCTTACGTGCGACAGTTATTTCATGAGCGTCGCCTTCATAACGATGGACGGGATAACGCCTCTTCTGGAGACGCTGAAGGAACTTGACGACAAGGGAGTGAAGGGACGTATCCTCACGACAGACTATCTCGCATTCTCGGACCCGAAGGCCCTGGACAAACTTGATTCCCTTCCGTCCGTCGAACTGAGGATGTTCAACTCCCACAGTGCAGGATGCGGACTTCACACGAAAGGATATGTCTTTGAGAGGGACGGCACCTACAGGATAATCATAGGTTCATCCAATATCACGGCGAAGGCTCTCACAATCAACAGGGAATGGAACACGAAGATTGTGGCAGAGGAGGACGGAGAGCTGACGAAGGCCGTGAGAGGTGAATTCGAGGAGCTCTGGAGAGACGGGAACACACACCTCTATGCTTCTGTGAGGGATGAATACCGCGAAGAGTTCGAGATAACAAGAAAGCAGAGGGAGGCGGCGCTTTCTGAAAATCCGGTCTCATTCGAGAAGTACACACTCTCCCCCAACTCAATGCAGGTCGGTTTCATCACCAGCCTGAAAAGGATAATCGGAAGCGGAGAAGACAGGCCCTCCTGATCTCGGCAACGGGGACGGGAAAGACGTATGCCTCTGCATTCGCGATGAGGGAACTCGGATACAGGCGCGTTCTCTTCCTCGTCCACCGCGGACAGCTTGCAGAACAGACGAAGATATCATACGAGAAGGTCTTCGGTTCCTCCGTCACATTCGGAATCATGGGGGCGGGAAAGAACGAAAGGGACAGGGACTACATATTCGGCCTTGTCCAGACGATTTCGAAAGACGATACACTGCATTCCTTCCCTCCCGGCTACTTCGACGCCGTAATCCTCGACGAAGCCCATCATTCGGCCGCTGGAAGCTACAGGAAGATACTCTCGTACTTCAAGCCACGCTTCTGGCTCGGCATGACAGCAACCCCCGACAAGAGAGACGACAATATCGAGGGAAGGAACATCTACGAGATATTCAACTACCAGATTGCCTATGAGATAAGGCTGAAGGAGGCGATGGAGGAGAACCTGCTCTGCCCCTTCCACTACTTCGGCCTGACGGACATCGCTTCTGTCTCTGACAGCAGGAAACTGACAGCCTCCGATTTCAACCGGCTTGTCTCTTCAGAGCGTGTAGACAGGATCATCGAGAAGGCCGAATACTTCGGCTGGAGCGGGAAAAGGGTCAAGGGCCTTGTATTCTGCTCCAGGATCGAGGAATCCGTGAGACTCTCCGGAGAGTTCAACAGACGGGGTTACAGGACAATCGCCCTCAACGGCGACACCTCTGCCGAGGAAAGGGCCTCGGCCTTCGAACGTCTCGGAAAGGACGAAGGAGACGATGCTCTCGATTACATATTCTCCGTAGAGATTCTCAATGAGGGAGTGGATATAGTCGAGGTAAACCAGGTCATCATGCTGCGCCCCACACAGTCGCCGATTGTATTCATACAGCAGCTCGGACGGGGACTGAGAAAGGCGAAGGGCAAGGACTATGTCGTCGTTCTGGACTTCATCGGGAACTACGAGAACAACTTCATGATTCCTGTTGCTCTTTCCGGGGACAGGAGCTACAACCGTGACACGATGAAGAGGTACGTCATCAGCGGTAACAACACAATCCCCGGCGCTTCCACAATCCACTTCGACAGGATAGCGAAGGAGAGAATCTTCGCCTCAATCGAGAAGCTCAGCGGAATAAAGAGAATAATCCGGGAAAGCTACACTAATCTCAAGACGAAGCTCGGACGGAGGCCTTATCTCGAAGATTTCCAGTCGTCAGGAGAGGCTGACCCCCTCCTGATAGTAAGAGAATACAAGAGCTACCAGAACTTCATCAGAAAGGTCGATCCTGAGAGCTCGATGGAGCTCACCGCAGGAGAGGAGACCATTCTCGAATACCTCTCAAAGACCGTGCTCTCCGGTGTGAGGCCCTTCGAACTCGAGATACTCTCCCTCCTCCTTTCAGTTCCCTTCATCACATATGACGACATAAGAAGCAGAATCCGGGAGGAATACGGATTCACGGTGGATGACACCACCATCACGGCCGCAGTGAAAGTTCTCAAGGGGGAATTCGTCAACAAGGACGAAGAGAAGGAGAAATACGGCGTCATCAATGCAATCACTCCCGAAAGGCATACACTCATGCGGGGTGCTCTCTACAGCGAGATAGAAAGAAATGCGGAGTACAGAAAGCAGTTCGAGGACATAATAAAGGTCGGAAAGGAACGCTACAGAGAGAAGTATCTACCATCCTCGTCGGACGACTCGAGATTCGTCCTCTACGAAAAGTATTCACGCCGTGATATCTCCCTCATCATCAATGAAAAGAAGGACATATCCTCGGTCATGTACGGCAAGTACAGAAGCGGCGACGACGTCTTCCTCTTCGTAACCTATCATAAACAGACGAGTGAGGATGCGACGAAGGAGTACCTTTCGGGGAAGCCCGACTACTCGGACAGATTCGAGAACAACAGCATATTCCTATGGGACTCGCAGATCGGGAAGGGACCGGAAAGCGGTTATATGAAAGATGTTATTGATGCTGGGAAGAAGCATCTTCTCGTGAAGAAGAGCGACGCCGAGACCTCGTTCTACTACATGGGACTCTTCGATGTGGAGAGAAGCTACGGAGCGAAGAAGAAGGACAACAACGGAGTCGAAAGAGATATTACCAAGGTCATACTGAAAATGCATAATAGCGTGAGAGATGATCTGTTGAGGTATCTTGAAAGCAATATCGAGAAAGAAGAAGGACTGGCATAGATGAAAACAGTGAAAGTGGCGGCCGCCGTCATCAGAAAGGACAACAGGATATTCGCAACCGAGCGCGGCTACGGAGAGTTCAAGGATATGTGGGAGTTTCCGGGAGGCAAGATCGAAAACGGAGAAAGCGGACGGGAAGCTCTCGTGAGGGAGATAAGGGAAGAGCTCGATACGACTGTCGACGTCGGAGAGTACATCGACACGATAGAGTACGACTATCCCTCATTCCATCTTTCGATGGAGTGTTACTGGTGCACGGTCAGGGAGGGCAGGCTCACGCTTCTCGAGCACGAGAATGCCAGATGGCTCGACAGGGATTCACTATTAACTGTGGAATGGCTTCCTGCAGACCTTGTTATAATCGACAAAGTGAAAGAAGGTCTCGAAAAGTAGAATAAGGCAGAGAAAGAGGGCCGTCCGTATAGGAGAGGCCCTCGTTCATCATTCTTTATCTATAGAGGGAAACTATTTCCACACGCCTAGTGTTTCTGAGTACTTTGATTACACGAAAAAACCATATTTTCACGTATTCCCCCTCTTTCCAGAACATTTCCTCTTTCAATTTCCTTTTATGCAAATATTGTTGATATCGTTAAACTCCTGCTCAACCAGCACGGAAAGCTTGTAAC
>CAVDOI010000149.1:0-5282 GCA_963610485.1 Lachnospiraceae bacterium | reverse complement strand
GCTCGGGCCTATTATGCGGTAGTTCTGTCTCTCGAAGCGGGTCATACTCTTTATGATGGCCTTCTCCATTTCGAGTTCACGGAGGTTGATGTCGTCCTCGCTTATCTGCCCCTTTGCACCGGGAATCATCTCGATGAGCTTGTCCACAGATCCCATTTTATTCATGCTCTCCAGCTGTCCCAGGTAGTCCTCGAGGTCGAAGGTGTTCTTCGTTATCTTCTTCTGAAGGCGCTCGGCCTCCTTCTGGTCGAAAGCCTCCTGTGCCTTCTCCACAAGAGATACGATGTCGCCCATTCCGAGGATACGGGATGCAATGCGTTCTGGCCTGAAGGCTTCGAGGTCCTCCATCTTCTCGCCCGTTCCTATGAACTTGATGGGCTTACCCACAACACTCCTGAGGGAGAGCGCGGCACCGCCTCTGGTATCTGAATCGAACTTCGTGAGGATGACGCCTGTAATTCCGACCTTCTCGTCGAATTCCTTTGCAATGTCGACTGCACTCTGTCCCGTCATCGCATCTGCGACGAAGAGCTTTTCGTCGGGATTTGCAGCCTTTGCAATCCGCTGGATCTCCTCCATGAGGGCGTCGTCGAGGTGCATACGGCCCGAGGTATCGACGATGAGGGTGTCATACATCTCCCTCTTCGCCCTGTCGACGGCCTTTGTGACGACTGTCACGGGGTTCTTCTCGCCGGGAATCGTGAATACGGGAACACCGGCCTTCTCTCCCAGTATCTGGAGCTGTTCAATGGCCGCGGGACGCACAAGGTCCGCCGCGACGAGCATGACCTTTCGGCCGTCCTTCTTGAGAAGGTGTGCAAGTTTATGCGTCGCTGTCGTCTTACCCGAGCCCTGGAGACCCATCATGAGGATTACGGAGAGGGCATCCTTTCCCTTGAGGTGGAGAGCCGTCTCCTCCTCGCTCGAGCCGAGAAGCGCGACCATCTTGTCGTAGACGATCTTCGTGAACTGCTCGCCGGGATTTACGGCATTGAGAACCTTCTCTCCGAGGGACTCCTCGATTGTGGAATTCACGAAACGTCTGACGACACGGAGGTTGACATCGGCGTCGAGAAGTGCTTCCTTGATCTCCTCTACGGCGTCACGGATGTTCTTCTCGCTTATCCTGCCCTTTCCGGACAGGGTCTTCACTATCGATGTAAACTTGCTGCTGATACTGTCAAACATATTGATTCCACAAAACTTCTTTCAAGTGTCTTTTATACATTATTAGACTCTCTTTGGTCAACAAAAGCGGGAAAGAGTCTCTCACTTCTTTCTCCCTTCCTCGTCGAACTCGACCTCTCCGCCTTCGTCGTTGAGGATTCTCGGCTGACCTTCGATTGAAGCTATGCGGTAGCTTACCGCCGTCGAGACTCCCGCCTCCATCTGAGAAACACCGAGCATTGCGTTTCCGCCGGTGACGGTGTGGGTGTTGTGGGTGATTATGATGAACTGGCTCTCCCTTGCAAAATCCTGAAGAACATCGAGAAAGTAACCGATGTTCCTGTCGTCGAGGGCGGCATCGATTTCGTCGAGGATACAGAACGGGGACGGTTTTACCTGGTAGGTTGCAAAGAGAAGCGCGACTGCCGTCATGCTCCTCTCTCCGCCGGAGAGGAGGGATAGAGTCGACATGCTCTTTCCTGGGGGCTGGGCCAGTATCTCGATACCGCTTGTAAGCACATCGTCGGGCTCGGAGAGGCTGAGCTCCGCCCTTCCGCCGCCGAAGAGGCGTTTGAACATCTCCTGGAAGTTGTCGCTGATCTCGCGGTAGGACTTGAGGAACATCTCCTTCGATTTATCGAGTATCTCACCCAGAACCGATTCCATGTCGGCCTTGGCCTTGCTGTAGTCCTCAAGCTGCTTCGTATAGAACTTGTACTGGTCCTCGGCCTGGTCGTACTCGTCCTTCGCGGCATGGTTGATGTTCCCCAGGGCCTTTATTTCGTTGTTGACAGTTTCGAGCTCCGCCTTGAGGTCCGTCTCCTGGGGCATCTCGGGAAGCAGTCTCTCCTGGAACTCGTTGAGGTTCCTCGCATACGTTTCGAAGAACGATGTGAACGTACTCTGGATCTCCCTCTCGCAGCTCTCCTTGAACATCTTGGCCTCGAGTGCGCTGCTCTCGGCTTTCCTTATCTCCTCAAGGAGGTTCTCCTTCTCCTGGCGCTTGACGGAGAGGGAGTGAAACTTCTCCCCGAGAAGTTCGTTGACCTCCTTCAGTTTTTCCTTGAGGGAGGCTATGTTCTTCTTCCCATCCTCTATGTCGGCGTTCTTCTCGTTGATTCTGTCTGCTACTTCGTATAGACGCCTGTGGGCGATCTCGGCACCGTCCTTCTCGTCCTCGAGATCGAAGGAGCGCTTCGTTATGCTCTCCGAGAGGCGTTTGATGTTCTCCCTGTAGTTCTCGACGGAGGCCCTGAGCGATCCTATGACCTCCTTGAGGGAGATTATTGTCGCCTGGAGTGCGTTGTTGTCGCTCTCCCTGCTATCTATCTGGGCCCTTGCGCTCTCTATCTTCCTGCGGTTGTCGATGATTCTCTCTCTTGCGCTCGACTCGCGCTCTCCGATTCCCCTCTTGCGGCTCACAAGGCCCTCGGGCGAGAGAATCGTATCGATGACGGGAGGAATGGAAGCCTTGTATTCATCGAAGAACTTCTCCGTCTCCCTGACGGCTTCACTCAGTCTTTCATAGTCGCGCGCGGCTATATCCTTCGAGTAATCGACACCTCCCGGAAGCGATGATACGAAATCCTTCCTTCCGTCGAGGAGCTTGAGAATTCCGGAAAGGCTCTCCCTCACTTTCTTCTCGGCGTTGTCGCGCCTCAGGGCCGAATACTCGGTGCCTGTATTGGCATCGACTTCCTTTATGAGGGATTCGATGACGTTCTTGAGCTCCTCGCTGAGGGCCTTGAGGGCGTCGTCGAGTTCGTTGTTGCTCTCTTCTGCCGCGCGTATCGTCTCGTTGAGGGAGGCTATCTCGTCTCTGTTCTTCTGAAGTGTGGATTCGGCATACTCTATCTGGGCCTTCTTCTCCTCGAATCTCTCCTCGAGCGACTCAAGGGAGCTTTCGGTATTCTCCTTCTCCTCGTTCATACGTGCAATCTCGTCCTGGATGTCGCGGCACTTCTTCTCGCTGGACTCGTATTTTTCGAGGTACTGTTTGTAGTTGTCCTTCAATGCCGATATGGTTTCGCTAATGGAGGAAAGCTTCGCCTCCATTTTTCCGATTTCAATCTCGAGGTTCTTCGAGCTGTCCTGGTACTGCGTCAGTTCGTTGGAGGACGATGTGATGACGTCGTCGTACTCCCCCAGCCTTCCCCTGTACTCTTCGGCCTTTGCGCTGGAATCTGCTTCCTGCTGCTCCCTGAGCTCCTTGAGCTTGAGATAGGTATCTACATGGGAGAGCTTGATGTCGACGTCGATGTAGAACGCCCTGTCCTTGAGCTCCTCCCACTTCAGGGCCTTCTCGGCCTGGCTCTTCGTCCTGTCATATGTGCGCTTGACCTCCCTGAGCGTCGTATTGAGGAGGTTTATGTTCTCGTCGGCCTTCGCTATCTTGTTCTGGGCTTCGGTGCACTTCACCTTGTAGCGTGATATCCCGGCGGCTTCCTCGAAGATGTATCTTCTGTCCTCGGGCTTGTTGGAAAGTATCTGGTCGATCTTGCCCTGCTCGAGTATCGAGTAGGCGCTCTTTCCCACCCCGGTATCCATGAAAAGTTCCTTGATGTTCTTCAAGAGACACCGCTCTCCGTTGAGGTAGTATTCACCGTTGCCGTCACGGAAGAGACGGCGTCTTATTACGATTTCGGGAACGTCTGTCGGAAGATTGTGGTTCTCGTTGTCGATCGTCAGCGTAACCTCGGCCATCTGGCTGGGCTTTCTGGTCTCCGTTCCGGAGAAGATGACGTCGTCCATGCGCGAGGCACGGAGCGTCTTCGTCGACTGCTCGCCGAGCACCCACTTGATCGAGTCGACGATATTCGACTTCCCGCAGCCGTTGGGCCCGAGAAGCGATGTTATTCCGTCTGTGAAATCTATATGCGTCTTGTCTGCAAAACTCTTGAAACCGTTAAGTTCAAGGGACTTTAAAAACATCCTGTCTCCTTGTAGAATACCCAGAAGAGTATATAGGAAAAGAAAGCGTTATGGAAGTTGAACTCTTCCCCGATGAAGAGAAAAAGAAGATCATATGCGGCACCGACGAAGCAGGCCGGGGACCTCTGGCGGGTCCCGTTGTTGCCGCAGCCGTCATCCTCCCCCCCGATTTTCCGTTCGATATCCTGAACGATTCGAAGAAGCTTTCCGAAAAGGAACGGGAGGAAGCTGAAAAGGTCATAAAGGAAAAAGCCGCGGCATACTCCGTCGCCGTCATCGAGCACAGCGTCATCGACAGGATCAACATCCTCGCGTCATCACTTCTGGGGATGAAGAAGTCTTCCGAGGAGGTCTACTCAGCACACCCCTTCGACATCCTACTCTGCGACGGAAACAAGACGCCGTCCGTCCCCTTCCCCGTCGAAGCCGTCGTCAGGGGGGACGCACTCATTCATGAGATAATGGCGGCAAGCATACTCGCCAAATGCGAGCGTGACCGCATAATGACCGAGGCGGGGAGAATATGGCCGCAGTACGGATTCGAAAAGCACAAGGGCTACCCGACAAAGCTTCACTACGCAGCAATCGAGAAGTACGGCCCCTGCCCCATACACCGCCTCTCCTTCAAGCTCTACAGAGATGATGACAGGCCGGATGAGCCGACGCTCTTCTGAAAGCAATTTCCCTCTTCATTTTCTAACAACGCAAAATGAGAGCACAGAAACTCTGTGCCCTCGACAAATCAAATCATACAAATAAAGAATTACGTTGCAGAAGTTGTTCCTGTCCACTTGATTTCAATTGCCTTGGTTTCGGTTTTTTTATTCTTTCTCCAGCAAGTTTCATATCCTGGGATTGACCCCTCCAGCTGAGAAATGGTAATTGTCAGCGTTGCTACGTTTTGTGGAGTATAGTCAAAAGCCGTCTCATCAATAGACTTTACTTTAGAACCCATTGAAACAGATTCAAGATTAACGCATTTTCTGAAAGCACTGTTTTCGATAGTCGTGACACTTTCTGGCAGAGTTACTGATGTCCCGTTCCAATAGAAGAATGCGCTTTTCCCAATTGTAACTACAGTTTCAGCAATAGCTATCGATGTTTTACCTCTCGGAATCCCTATCAGCTTTTCTCCATCTATTGAATAAAGAATTCCCTCAATAGCTTTTACATAAGGATTTCCT
>CAVDOI010000148.1:0-5337 GCA_963610485.1 Lachnospiraceae bacterium | reverse complement strand
TCTATAAAAGAGATGAACCTGTGATACCTCGGGGCTTGCCCCGAGGAGGTTCATTTAGGGAAAGGATTTTCGTTTGTCAGCAGTCAATATAAGATATCGACGGAGAATAAGGATTACTATATCGACCTTCTGTTCTACCATCTGGAACTCAGGTGCTACGTAGTTGTCGAGCTCAAGAATGAGGAATTCTCCCCGGCTTTCATCGGGCAGCTTCAGTTCTATGTCACAGCCATCGACGAGACTGTCAAAAAGGAATTTGACAACCCGACTATTGGTCTGCTCTTATGCAGGGGCAAAGATAAATTGTCTGTGGAGTGGGCATTGAAACCGGCAGGTGTTCCTATCGGCGTTGCTTCTTATGAAATCAGGAAATACCTGCCTTCTGATGAAGATTTAGAAAGATGTTTATTTGAATCTGGGAAAAGAACTGTTCTGCTATAGACCTGTATTCAGGTTTAAGAAGAGCGGAAAACAGAACTTGCCGTACTTGGTCTGTTGATGGAGAAAACGTCAGAACACCTTTTTGAAATCAGGGGAAGGCGGGTTGTGCTTGATAGTGATTCAGCCGTTTGTTTCAATGTAGAAAGAGGTAACTGTCACGCCTCTTCGGATCCCCTTTCCACAGGATAACCTGTTACGACCCGGGAGTTGTGGTTCATCTCTGTTTCTCTGGGAGAAATCTGTCCATGACCATGGGAAACGGAATAACAGATGGCTGCTTCTCCATGTGCTCCCCGATATGCTTCTCCATCCAGACCATATCGTACCAGCGGTTGAACTTGTAGCCGCACTTATGAAAGCATCCGACCATCGAATATCCCATACGGGTGTGGAAGAGTATGCTGTCATGCGTAAGGTATTCGTCCTCTTTCTCCGTACTCGTTATGCATGCATTGGCGTTAGTGATGTTCATGGCGGTGAGGATTTCCTCTAGCTTGAGAAGAAGGATTCTTCCGATTCCTGACCGTCTTTCATTTCTATCGATGTATATCGTCGTCTCGACGTCCCAGTTGTAGGCCGGACGGGCCTTGAATGCACCTGCATATGCATAGCCGACGGCTCTTCCGTCCCTCTCCGCCACTATATACGGATACTTAGACGATATTCCCGCGATACGCGCCCGGAACTCGTCAACGGACGGCACATCGTACTCGAAGGAGACGGCAGTGTCTGTGACATATGGCGCATAGATGGAAAGGAGAGCCTCCGCATCGCCGGGAACAGCCGCCCTGAGTGTGATTCCCTTCCTGCTTTCAGATAAATCTTCTTTCATCACTTTCTCCAGAAGAAAAGGAGGGGCACCGTAAGGTACTTCCCTCCCCTTATCATCAGAGAACCACGCCGTCCTTGAAGATCGAAATCTCCGAGTAGCCGTTCTCCTCGTTCTTCGTTCTCTTACCCGAGGCCACCTCGATGATGAACGAGATGAAGTCATCGGTAACCTTCTGCGGATCCTCCCTGAGCATCGCACCGGCATTGAAGTCTATCCAGTTGGACTTCTTCTCTGCAAGAGGCGTGTTCGTCGCGACCTTCACTGTCGGAACGGGAGCACCCAGCGGAGTGCCGCGTCCTGTCGTGAAGAGGATCATATGGGCACCGCATGCAGTCTGCACAGTCGTCGAGACTATGTCGTTGCCCGGTCCGGAGAGAAGGTTGAGGCCCTTCTTCGAGACTCTCTCGCCATACTTGAGTACGCCTGAGACAGGAGCGGAACCTCCCTTCTGCACGCACCCCAGTGACTTGTCCTCGAGTGTTGTGATACCGCCGGCCTTGTTACCCGGACTGGGGTTCTCATAGACGACCTGTCCGTGGGAGACGAAGTAATGCTTGAATGCATTGATCATGTCGACGATCTCGTTGTAGACCTCTCTGTTCTCGGCTCTGTCCATGAGTACCTGCTCGGCACCGAACATCTCCGGAACCTCTGTAAGGATTGCAGTTCCACCGATGGAGACAAGTGCATCCGTAAAGCGTCCGACAAGAGGATTTGCCGTAATGCCGCTGAGGCCGTCAGAGCCGCCGCACTTCATGCCGACGACAAGGCGTGACGCAGAAACGACTGTCCTCACATCGTCCTTCATGGCAGATGCAATCTCCTCAAGGAGCTTCTTTCCGCTTTCGAGCTCGTCCTCCTCGTTCTGGCATACCATGAACTTGATTCTGCTCTCGTCAACTTCCCCGAGGAGCTCTTTAAAGGAGTCCATCGTGTTGTTCTCGCACCCGAGTCCCACTACAAGAACACCGCCTGCGTTTGGATGGTGCACGAGTCCCGAGAGAATCTTTCTCGTGTTCTCGTGGTCCTCCCCGAGCTGCGAGCATCCGAAGGGATGAGTCCACGCATGAACGCCGTCCTCGAGGCCCAGGTTCTCGTTGCCCCATGCTTCGAGAGTCTTCGAAATCTGATTGACGCATCCGACAGTCGGCACGATCCAGAGTGCGTTTCTGATGCCGATCCTGCCGTCCTTTCTCTCGTATGCCTTGATACACGGGCATCCGTCGCTGAGACGGCGGTGCATCGTGGACTTGAACTCCTCGGCGCACTTTTCGGCCGTCTCCTCGTCATAATGATATTCGGCTTCCTCGCTCAGCTGGGTCTTGATGTTGAAGGTGTGTACCCACTCCCCCTTCTTGATATTTCTCAGGGCCTTTCCGATGGGGTAGCCGTACTTGATGACGCTCTCCCCCTCCCCTATATCCTTCAGGGCGACCTTATGGCCCGCGATGACATCCGAAAGGATTGTAATCGGGCTTTCCTCCACGATATCGACTTCGCCCGCTGTCAGCGGTTCGAGAGCTACGGCGACGTTGTCCTTCGGGTTGATTTTATATAACTTGACCACTACTTACTCCACTACGGTCTTCATGGCTTCTGTCATGCCGACTGTCCAGATCTTCTCGAGATCCTCTCTGACGAGAGCTTCGAGGCCTTCGACCTCTCTGAGGTCCTGTCCCCACCACTCAGCCTTGCCGAGAACTTCGGATGTAAGGACGGAAGCCTTCTCTGCCGTGTTCTTGTAACTTCTTGAGTAGATTTCAGCGAAGAAATCTACAGCATCGGTATCCTTGATCTGGTATTCGACACCGTCCCTTACGCCGTAGTAGCCGCCGTCTTCCTTCTTCTTTCCTTCATAGAAGGCGATGAGGGCGGCAAGCGAGAAGACGAGAGTCTTCGGAAGCTTTCCGAACTTCTTGACGTACCCCAGGAGTGAGGGAAGGTCCCTTGTCTTGAACTTCGATGTGCTGTTGAGGCTGATGGACATCAGCATGTGTACGACACACGGGTTGCGGAAACGGTTGAGAACGTCTCCTGCATAGCCTTCGAGGAGTGTCTTGTCGCCGTCCATCGAGGGGATGATCTCCTTGAAGAGTCCCTGGTCCATGAATGACGATACCAGAGAGTCGTTCATGCATTCCTCGATCGTGTTCTTGCCTGTGAGGTAAGCTGCGAGGACTGTCATCGTATGTGTTCCGTTGAGGATCCTGACCTTCCTTGTTCTGTAGAACGTCATATCGTCAGTCCAGACGACGTTGAGTCCGGCCTTGCCAGTCGGGAGTTCATCCTCATGGCTTCTGTGTGTGTACTCGATAGCCCAGAAGAGGAACTTCTCGGCACAGTCGAGGAGGTTGTCCTTGTAGCCGAACTTCTCGCAGAATTCATCAGCGGTAGCTCTTGGGTAGCCCGGAACTATTCTGTCGACAAGCGAGCAGCAGAAGTCGCATGACTCGTCAATCCACTTCACGAAGTCCTCTTCAAGCTTCCATTCCTCGGCATGCTTTAAAACATACTTTCTCAAGAACTGTCCGTTCTTGTCGATGAGCTCGCACGGAATGAAGATGAGGCCCTTGCTCCTGTCACCGTTGAAAGTCTTGTATCTTCTGTAGAGGAAGGCAGTGACCTTTCCGGGGAAGGACATCTGGGGCTTGTCTTCAGCCTTCACTGTCGGATCGTATGCGATACCTGCTTCAGTCGTATTCGAGAAGACGAATCTGAGAGTCGGAATGTCAGCAAGTGCAATGTACTTCTCATAATCCGTATACGGGTTGATACACGAGTCAACGGAGGTGATTACCCTGTCCTCCTCGACCTTCTCACCGTTCTCGACGCCGCTGAGGATAGTTGTGTAGATACCGTCCTGGGCATTGATCATGTCACCCATTCCGTGCGGGAGCGGCTGAACCATAACGACAGAACCGTTGAAATCTGCCTTTTCATTCATCACATCAATCTGATAGTCGATGAATGCCCTGAGGAAGTTACCCTCGCCGAACTGTACTGCTTTGACAGGACGAACTGTCTTCTTAACAACTTCGTTGATTGCTTTCATAGCACTCTCCTTTTCTGCCCGCTTCATAAAAAACAGCGCAGGCTTTTAAAAGTTTAATTTGCACGCCGTATTAGGTCAATGAAATGCGTTGTTTCTATTCTTTCCACTTTTTGAACAAACCCGATACAGATAATGAAATATCTTTTGAAAGTACAAATGGGAATGACAACAGAATAAAAGCGGCAGATCTCCCCCGATCTCTCATCATCCCCCTCCGTATCCGAAGACAATCCCCCTCAGGACATAAACAACCCGATGTCCGACAACAGAAACCGCCCATCCCTGACACCCCCTGCCCGCGAATTCCAGCCCCGCGGGAAAGAAGTGCACCCTCCGACAAAGCGAAGGGTGCAAGATATAAGTATTGTTCATGTCTTCCATCTGAATGATGAGACGGATAACACATTCTGCATTCCTAAGACAGTCCCGATAGAACTATCTCTCGGAATCCTTATCCGATGCCGGCATTGCCGACACCAGATAACCAAACACCGACGCAGAAAGTCTATTCAGTATATGTCTGACCATCAACAGTAATGGAACCAGCACCAGAAGTTATAGACCAATACTCACCTGTTGTTGCAGGGTTCAATGTACATCCGGTCAGAGTGACAGAACTTGCCTTCTGGCTGTTTCTTAATGCATATACATGCTGTGCTACATCAGAGTAAATCTTTGAAACGTCGAATGTGCATCCTTTGAATGTCATGGTTGCATAGCTGTTAGCAGCAGATGATGGCTCCTGAGAAACAATGACACATGCAAAACCATCAGTTGAACCAGAATAATTGTTTACAGAAGTAAATGTGCTGTCTTCTGCTTCAACAGACAATCCGGTTACCCAGTTGTTTATTACACTCCATCCAGAAACGCTGCTCTTCTTGATTACAAGGTTAATGCCACATTCTGAAGTATCGCTATTGTAAACATTGATTGCATAATAATCAGGAATTGAGAGAGTAGTATTATCCAGTTTGACAGTCATGTTTTTGTTATCAGAGATAGCAAGACC